>CADCUW010000190.1:0-562 GCA_902805985.1 uncultured Rubrobacteraceae bacterium | reverse complement strand
CCTCGATCTCGGCGTCCTCGATCTCGCGCCTGTGACGCGGGCGCCTGAAGTGGTCGAGAATGATCTCCTTGTAGAGCTCTTGCATCATCCTTCGACGATTCTACCAAGGGCTGGCGAAGCGGGCGGAAGGCCGGGTTCGAGACCGCCGAAGATCATACCCGCGGACGCGGGCGATCAGCCATTCGGGTGATGCGTGCCCCTCCAGCACGGGCGATCATAGGTCCTGTCGATACGCTCCGGCGGAGGTTTTCCGCCCTGAGAGGAGGAACGAGATGAGACGGGTGACGATGGTCCTGGTTGCTGCGGCGGTCTTGCTGGCCCTATTTGTTCCGGCCGCGCTGGCGATGACGGGGTGCGCGAGCTCCTACAGCGGCGACGACCGCCCCAACACGCCGACGGGCGACCGCTGCGACAACGAGATAAGCGGCCTGGGCGGCGACGATGTCATCCGCGGCAACGGCGGCAACGACACGCTCTCCGGAGACGAGGACGGCGACCGGCTCTTCGGCGGCAACGGCGCTGATGAGCTGAGCGGCGGCCCCGGGAGGGACAAGATCTACAG
>CADCUW010000189.1 GCA_902805985.1 uncultured Rubrobacteraceae bacterium | reverse complement strand
AGCGAACCGGCGAGGACCCTGAAGGGAACCTCATCTTCACCACCAACGACACCGTCGTCGTCACGGAGGCCGTCAGGGAGGGTATCGAAGCATGAGCGCCTTACCGGACTGGAACGTGGGCGACGAGCTGGAGGAACGCACCCCGCCCCCCGTGGACCGCGACCAGCTCCGCCTGTACGCGGAGGCCTCGGGAGACCCTAACCCCATCCACCTCTCCGACGAGTCCGCCGCCGCTGCCGGCCTCCCCGGCGTCATCGCCCACGGCATGCTGACGGTCGCCACGATGGGCCTCCTGTTCTCGCCGTACCTCGAGCACGGGCACGTCAAGACCTTCCGCAGCCGTTTCTCCGGCATGGTCTTTCTCGGGGACAGGCTCCGCGTCGGCGGCCGGGTCACGGGGGTTGAAAGGATCATCGAGGGACGCCTCCGCACCTTCGAGGTCTACGCCCGGAGGGACGGAGATACCGTGGCCTCCGGCGAGGTCGAGTTCCTCGTCCCCGAAGGTCCAGCCGGCACCCCGCCGTAGGGGCGGGTTTCAAACCCGCCCGCGAACAGACGGCCCGAACGCGAAAGCGTCCGGGCCTCTTACAGAGATCGGAGAGCACATTGGAGACCACGGAATTTCCGCGCGACGACGAGCAACTGACCCGCCTGGCGAAGTACTTCGACGAGGCGGTCACGTTCTCCAGACACATAAAGTCAAAGGTGGAGAAGGTCGAGCCGGGGCGTGCGGTCTGCCGCATAGACGTAGAAGACGTCCACCTCAACGGCAACGGCACGCTCCACGGCGGCGTCTACGCCTCCCTCATAGACAACGCCATGGGGCTCTCCGTCGCCGCCCTCGTGGGCCTCAGGACCGCGACCATCGCGCTCGACGTCCACTTCCTCGGGGCGGTCAGGGACGGCTCTATCCGCTGCGCCGCCGAGGTCGTCCACCGCACCCGCCGCATCGCCACCGTCGAGGCGAAGGTCCGCGACGCCGAAGAAGAGCTCGTCGCCATGGGAACGGGGACGTTCAGGATCTTCGAGAAGAGTGGAAATCCGATCGTCTAGGTTTTGAGGTTCCGAGGCTTTGAGGGAATAGAGGTGGTTGTCGGGACCTGGGAGGTGAGTCGGTGGCCCCGCCCATAACAGGCCGAGGGCGGCGCCCCGCCGAGAGGACCGATAGGCGCAGACCTCAAAACCTCGAACCTAAGAGCCTCAGAGCCTCCAAAGCGCCCAAGACGTTTCGCCATTATCATTCGCGGATAGATAGGTGAGAGGGACAAGGGTTCGCGGGCGACCGAATAGGAGGACGCATGTTCGGCACGGAGAAGCCGTGGCTGAAAGTCTACGCGGGGCGCGTCGAGGCGGAGACGGAGATCTTCGACGGTTCGCTCCACGACTTTTTCAGGATGGCCGCGGAGGAGCACAGGGGGAAGACGGCCCTCACGTTCTACGAGACGACCTTCGAGTTCGAGCGGCTGCAGGCGCTCGTCGAGAAGATGGCTGGCTCGCTCGCGGCGAGCGGGGTCGGGAAGGGGGACAGGGTGGCCCTGATGCTCCCGAACTGCCCGCAGTACGTGATAGGCTTTTTCGCGACCATCCGGCTCGGGGCCATCGTCACGCAGCTCAACCCGATGTACGTCGAGCGCGAGATCGAGTACATCCTCGCCGACTCGGGCGCCGAGACCATGGTCGTCTACAAGGACATGTACCCCCGCGTGCGAAACGTCCTTCCCCAGACGAACCTGAAGAACGTGATCGTCGTGGACTTCGCCGGGGAGCCGGAGGGTCTCGAGCCCGGCCACCGCTCCTTCGGCGACTTTCTCGCGGCGGACGCGCCCCCCGCGCCCGAGGTGCCCATAGACCCCGCCGGGGACGTGGCGGCGCTGCAGTACACGGGGGGGACGACCGGGGTCTCAAAGGGCGCGATGCTCACCCACCGCAACCTCGTGGCGAACGTCCAGCAGGCGCTCGACATGTTCATAGACGACCCGGCCGCGTTCTCCAACAACCAGAAAATTATGGGCATCCTGCCGATGTTCCACATCTTCGGGCTCACGTGCGTGATGCTCTTCGGCATCAGGCAGGGCCTCGACCAGCTCCTCCTGCCCAAGTTCGACCCCGGGGAGGTCATGGACCTCGTAAAAGTGAACCGGCCCGTGATGTTCAGCGGGGTGCCGACGATGTACATGGCCCTCGACGCTGGCGGCGCGGACCTGATGGAGTACGGCTTCGGCAACGTCCGGACGTTCAACTCCGGCGGCTCCGCCCTGCCGGTGCCGCTCAAGCACTCGTTTGAGGAGAAGACCGGGCGGCCCGTGTTCGAGGGGTACGGGCTCTCGGAGGCCTCGCCCGTCACGCACTTCAACCCGCCCTTCTCCGGGGAGGCGCGGGAGGGGAGCATCGGGGTTCCCGTGCCGAGCACCGACGCGAGGGTCGTTGACGTCGAGACGGGCGAGAGGGAGATGCCGGTCGGGGAGCCGGGCGAGCTCGTCATCAAGGGTCCGCAGGTCATGAAGGGCTACCTCAACATGCCCGTCGAGACGGCGGACACCTTGAGGGACGGCTGGCTGTACACCGGTGACATGGCGCGGATGGACGAGGACGGCTACTTCTACATCGTGGACCGGAAGAAGGATATGATCCTGGCGAGCGGCTACAACGTCTACCCGCGCGAGATCGAGGAGGTCCTCTTCGAGCACCCGGACGTCTCCGAGGCCGTCGCCGTCGGCGTCCCCGACGAGTACAGGGGCGAGTCCGTCAAGGCGTACGTCGTCCGGCGCGCCGGCAGCACGGTGACGGAGACCGAGATCCTGGCCTTCTGCCTGGAGCGGCTCGCCCCCTACAAGGCGCCCAAGGAACTGGAGTTCCGCCGGGAGCTCCCCAAGTCCGCCGTCGGCAAGCTCCTGCGGCGCGTCCTCGCCGACGAGGCGAGGGCCGAGAGCGTGGCGGGAACCGCGGCCGGGACCGGCACCCGCATAGAGCCGGAACCCGGCACCGTACCGCCGCCACCCCCACCGCCGGCCTAAAGAGAGAGGAGAAGGCCCTGAACGCGCTCGACCTTTTCCGTTTGGACGGCAAGACGGCCATCGTTACCGGCGGCGGGCGCGGGCTCGGCCGCTACATGGCCGAGGCCCTCGCCGACGCCGGGGCCAACGTCGTCCTCTGCTCCCGCAAAAAGGACTCACTCGAAGACGTGAAGGGGGAGATAGAGGCCAGGGGCGGCCACGCCCTCGCCCTCGCCTGTGACGTCACCGACCCCGGCGACGTGCAGAACGTGGTCTCCGAGGCCGAAATCACCTTCGGGGGCGTCGACGTCCTCGTCAACAACTCCGGGGCGACGTGGGGGGCGCCGCCGGACGAGATGCCGGTGGAGAGGTTCGATCAGGTCATGGCCGTCAACGTGCGTGGGACGTTCCTGATGGCTCAGGCGGTCGGGCGGCGCATGATCGAACGCGAGAGCGGCGGCACCATCGTCAACATCTCATCCGTCGCCGGCATCGTCGGCGGCCACCCGGACTTTATGCAGACCGTGGGCTACAACTCGTCCAAGGGCGCCATCATCTCCATGACCCGCGACCTCGCGACCTCATGGGCGCCGCACGGCATAACCGTCAACGCCATAGCCCCCGGCTGGTTCCCGACCCGCATGAGCGGAGGGCTCATAGAGAAGTTCGAGGAGAGGATGTTAGACGGCATTCCGCTCCACCGCTTCGGCAACCCGGAGGACCTCAAGGGTGTGGTGATCTTCCTCGCCTCGCCCGCCGCCTCCTACGTCACGGGCCAGACCCTGGTCGTGGACGGGGGTGCCACGGCCTGGTAGGAAGGCGGGCTAGAAAGCCCCCCGTATGGTGCCGAGGATCTGGAGCACCACGTAGGCGATAATTAGCACGACTATGACGATCGCCAGGTACTTGACGACGACGGCGGCCGTGAACGAGCTGTCGCCGCCGCGGCGCCCGCCGAACTCGCGCTCTTCCATCTCTCTGCGCGCGTCCTCGTAGCCTTCATCGTAGTCCCGTCTCCTGCCCACGGTTCTGCCTCCTGAAAACTCGCTTCTACGGAAACACGGCGCCAGTACGGATAGGACGCCTGTGCGGATGCCGTCCGATTATAGACGGTGGCCCCACCGGACGAGCATCTGCCTACGGTAGCGGCGCGCCGAGCACCCTCAAGACCAGTATCCCACCCGCGGCCACGCCCACGACGAAGAACGCCACGAGCAACCAGGGGACGAGGTCCGCGGGGTTCGTCCGGCGCGCCGGGCGCCGGGTCCTCCCTTCCCGCCCGCGGCCCCCTGCGTAGACCGAGGTGGGGCGGGTGCCGTCCGTCCGGCCGGCCGCGTCCCCCTTCGTCGCCGGGGCATCCTTCGAGGCCTGGCCCCGCGCGAGGCTACGGAGTTCGTCCGCGAGCGCGGCCGCGCTCGGTGGCCGGTCGTCCGGGTCCTTGGAGAGCAGCCGGACGACGAGCTTGTCCATGGCGTCCGGTATCTCCGGGTTCCGGCTCTTGGGCCGGGCCGGCGTCTCGTTCGCGTGTTTCATGGCGACGGAGACCGAGCCGTTCGCGGCGAAGGGCGGCCCGCCCGTGAGCATCTCGTACATGACCACGCCCAAAGAGTAGAGGTCGCTGCGGGGATCTACCGGCCTTCCCGACGCCTGTTCCGGGGACATGTACGCGGCGGTGCCGAGGATCTCGTCCCCCGTCATGGTGCCGGAAGACTCGGCCCGGGCGATGCCGAAGTCGCCGACCTTCACGTCGCCCATACGCGTCACGAGGACGTTCTGGGGTTTGACGTCACGGTGGATCACGCCGCCCTCGTGGGCGGCGGCGAGGGCCTCGGCGATCTGCGCCGCCGTCTCGGAGACGACCTTCGGGTCCATCGGCGCGTCCCGCGAGATCCTATCTTGCAAGGTGCCGCCCGGCAGGTACTCCATGGAGATGTAGCACGCCCCGTCCTCCGCCTCGCCCCGGTCGTAGATCGGGACCACGTTCGGGTGCGAGAGGGTCGCCGCACTCCGGGCCTCCCGCCTGAAGCGCTCGACGAACGCCGCGTCGCCGGAGAACCGGCGGTTCAGGACCTTCAGGGCGACGTCGCGGTCCAGAACCTCGTCGTGGGCCAGATAGACGTCGGCCATGCCGCCGCTGCCCAGTGCCCCGAGCACCTCGTAACGCTTGTCTATCACCTCACCCATGCAGGTAGTCCACCGCCTGTTCGGTCCGGTCACCGTGAACGTCCACACGCAACGTATACCATCCCCCGCCTTGCGGTACTGTCCCCGCGCACCCCGCCTACAATGTGGCCACGGACCAAAAGAGCGGGGGTCCGGCGTCGACGCCGGACCCCCGCTCTTTTACCACCTCTCGTACGCGGTCGTTACCTGGAGAGCTGGCCCCTAAGCGCCCCCGCGGGAAATTCGGCGTTGTGAACGTTGACGTAGTAGCCTGCCGGGTCCTTCTTGATCTCCTTGAGGAGCGTCTTGTCCGCCGCCACGCACCCGCTGGAGGAGCCGTCAGCCGGCGGCGCGAGGCCCACCACAACGGGACCGGCCGTGCCGGCGGGTGCCTCGTGGATGTGGGCGGCCGTGGCGGTCGCTATGTTCTCGGCGGTCAACTCGTAGCAGAGCCTCTCCCTCGAGGGGTTCACCGAGATGAGGGCGGTCCCGCTGCCGTCGGGGTCTCCCGGCCCCGGGACCTCGTTCGACCCGAGAAGTTCCACCGTCAGCAACCTCCCGCCCTCGACGCCGGCGACCACCGTCTTGGCCAGGGCCGGGCCGCCTGCCATCGCCACGACCAGCGCCGTCGCCACCGTCGCCACCACCAAGTTCCGTAGACGCATCTCTGCCTCCTGCTCGTCTCTCGCGCCGCACCGGCACAGGTGTGCCTACGCGCGGACTGGCGGCCCGAATCACGCCGGCGGGTACGCAACCGCCCGGTAGGGACCGGGCCTAGTCCTCCTCTGTGGACATCACCGCGATCTCGTGCACAGTGACGTGGCGCGGCTCGGCCAGCGCCCGGGCGATCTGGCGACCGACGTCCTCGGGGGCGAGCCCGATCTCCTCCTGGCGCTTCTGGAGTTTGGCCTTTATCTCCTCGTTGCCCATGTCCTTCCCGAGGTTCGTGTCGACCCAGCCGGGCGAGACGACGATCACGCGGATGCCCTCGGGGTGCAGCTCCCGCCGCAGCGCCTCGCTTATGGCGTGGACGGCAAACTTGGTGCCGGAGTAGACGGCGCCGTCTGAGCCGGTGACCCGGCGCCCGGCGATAGAGCTCGTGTTGACCACGTCGCCGCCGCCCGCCTCCCGGATGTGCCCGAGCGCCGCGTGGGTAACCAGGCACAACCCGAGCACGTTCACGTCGAGCAGCCGCCGCCACTCCTCCGTCCGCCCCTCGGAGAACGGGGCCAGAAGCTGCACGCCGGCAACGTTGGCGACCGCGTCGAGGCCGCCTAGAGAGTCCGCCGCCTCGTCCACGGCGCTCCTGACCGCCTCCTCGTCGTCCACGGCGCTCCTGACCGCCTCCTCGTCGGCCACGTCCGCGACGATTGGGACCCCGCCGATCTCCGCGGCGAGCCCCTCGACCTTCTCCCTGCTCCGCGCCAGGCACGCCACGCGCGCGCCCCGCTGTGCGAGCACCCTCGCCGTCGCCTTGCCGATCCCGGAAGACGCCCCCGTCACAAGCACTCGCCGCCCGTCCAACTCCACCCGAACGCCTCCTTCAAAATCCGCGGCCCGCAGACGGGGTTCGTACCCCCACAGGGGATCGCAACAAACGGGAGGCGGCGGGGGT
>CADCUW010000188.1 GCA_902805985.1 uncultured Rubrobacteraceae bacterium | reverse complement strand
CAGCGGCGCCAACCTGCTCCTCCTCGACGAGCCGACCAACAACCTCGACATCCCGGCCCGCGAGGCCCTAGAAGAGGCCCTGCTCGGGTATCGCGGCACCATGTTCTTTATCTCCCACGACCGCTACTTTCTCCGCAAGCTCGCCACGAGGATCGTGGAGCTTGGAGACAAGAAACTGACCAACTTCCTCGGCGGCTACGACTACTACCGCGCCCACCGCCGCCTCGACGAGGGCCCGAAGAACGGCAAACGCCGTCCGCGCCGCCGCATCCGGCCCGGCCAGAGCAAGGAAGAGAGCATCCTGGCGAGCCGCCTCGTCGCCGTAGAAGGCGAGATCGACGCGACCGAGCGCCGCCTCGCCCGCCTCGAAAAAGAGCTCGCAACCTCCAAGCTCTACTCCGACGGCAAGCGCTCGCGCGAGGTCGTAACAGAACACCGCCAGCTAAAAGGCGTCCTAGACGGCCTGTACACGGATTGGGGCGAGCTGCTCGAAGAGGCGGAAGAAGTGGGATTGTAGCCGTCAGGTATCGGCGGTCAACCAGAGCGCGGGATGCGAACCGCAAGATGCGGGTGTTGCCCCGGGGTGGCAGCCGCGTGCTCGCGGACATGATCCGTGGCCCGAAGAGAAGCCGAAGGCCGAGAGCTGACCACTCCAAAAGTCGGGACGAGAGGATTCGAACCTCCGACCTCCTCGTCCCGAACGAGGCGCGCTACCAGGCTGCGCTACGTCCCGACTGAGTGATGGATTATAGCAGTCAGCCCTCAGCTTTCAGCCTTCGGTGGAAAATTGTTGCCGCGCTCAAACCAGCGCATGAATGATGCAACGCATGGATGCAGCCAGGGTTGATAGTTCCCTCGACGCCGATCGCGCCCGGCGAGACGCTTGACTTGAAGGTCCCCTCCCGCTAGGTTCTGGACGGATCGGGCCCCGGAAGAGGAGGCCGCGGGATGGCACTCGTCGTGCACGTGGATACGGACATCGGTGGGGACCCGGACGACTTGTGTGCCCTCGCGATGCTCCTGGGGTGGGCTGGAGTCGAGCTCGCGGGCGTGACGACGTCAACCGACGAGGATGGGGTGCGCGCGGGGATGGCCTCCTACGCCCTAGGCCTCTCCGGACGCGGGGCCGTCCCCGTGGCCGCGGGAACGGCGGGCTCCCTTGGGGGCTTGCGCGTCCGGCCCGGCTTCCCGGACCTCTCCCTCCACTGGCCCGAGCCGATTCACCCCGAGCCCTCGCCGCCGGGCGCAGCGCTCGACCTCCTTGCCAAAAACGCCACGGCGGGTGCCACGATCGTCTGCATCGGTCCCTGGACCAACTTGGCGCTGCTCGAAACGGCCCGCCCCGGCCTGCTAGCCTCCACCCGCGTGGTCGTGATGTGCGGCTACGTCCGACCCCCGAGGCCCGGACTCGGACAGTGGACACCGGAGATGGACTACAACGTGCAGCAGGACACGGTCGCCGCAAGGGTCGTGTGGGAACGGTGCGCGCCCGTCCTCGTGCCGCTGACGGCCGGTCTTGAGGCGCGCCTACGCGCGGCACACCTCGCGAGGCTCGAGGGAGGCGGGGATCTCTCCCGCCTCGTCGCCCGTCAGGGGGAGCTGCAAGGCGTGGAGGAGGGCATGGGGAGGACAGGCCGCAAGCACCCGGGGTTGCCGGACGATCTGCTCAACTTCCATTACGACCCGCTGGCCTGCGCCGTCGCCGTAGGATGGGACGGCGCGCGGGTTGAGGAGAGGAGGCTCCGGGCGCGCGAGAAGGATGGCGTGCTCACCTTTCCCGAGGAGCCGGGCGGCAGGAAAACGCGGGTCGTCACCGACGTCGACGGCCCACGCTTCGAAGAGGACTGGCTGCAGGCCGTGGCGTCCACATGACCGGGTATTCGATCTCAGAAGTTTCCGCCGGGCTCGCTGCAACCTCGCGTCGGGCTATCAAAAGCCAACGGCTGACCGCCGACAGCTGAAGCCTAAACGGCTATAAACGCTTTGTCCCTGCCGGCGTAGAGTTCGAGGGAGCTGGCTATGGCCTCGGCGACGGCGGCGGGGTAGTAGGGGTCGGTGGCGAGGTCGAGCTCCTTGGGGTTGGTGAGGTAGAGGGGTTCGAGGACCACGGCCGGGATGTTGGTCTCGCGCAGGATCTCGTAGGAGCGGCCGAACTCGCCTATGTCGCAGGTCTCGAGCGTTCGGCTGACGCCGCGCTGGACGTAGGTCGCGGCCATCTGGCCGCGGTGGGAGCGGTAGCCGAGGCGCTCGAAGTAGAAGGAGGCGGTGCCGCAGGCCGAGGGGGTGTGGTGGACCGCGTGGTGGATGGAGACGATCATCTTCGCCCCCGAGGAGTTGGCCAGAAACGCCCGGTCCGCCGCCGAGGCCTCCTCGTCCTCGCTCCTGGTGAGCAGGATCTCCCTGGCCGGCAGGATCTGGGCGAGCTCGTGCGCGACCGCGAGGTTGATGTCGGCCTCGGAGAAGCCCTCCTTCACCACGTACCCCCTGTCCCTCCCGCCGTGGGCGGCATCCACCACGATGGTGCCGGAGAAGAGGTCTTCCGGGAAGTAGCCGCCGCTCTTGTCCGGAAACTGGTGGGTGCCAAGCGTCTGGGCGGCGTAGGTGTTCAGGGTCTTGAAGACGGCGGCGTCGACGACCCCGTCGTCCTGGAGGCCGGCGTTCTTCTGGAAGTCCCGGACGGCGCGGGCCGCGCGGGCGTCGAAGAGGCCGTTCACGGAGCCGGGGTCGAAGCCGAGGTCGTTGAGCATCCGCTGGAGCTCTGCGACGTCGGTGCCGCGGAAAGGGGGCTGGCGCAGGTAGAGGAGGCGCCCGCCGGGGCGGTATCCGGCCTCGACGACCTCGCGCCAGGTGATAGGTCCGACCAGCCCGTCGGCCAGAAGGCCCAGGGAGCGTTGGAAGTCCTTTACGGCCAGCTCCGTCGTCTCGCGGAAGACGCCGTCTATGCCGCGGTTGCCCAGGGAGAAGCCGAGAGCCTGCAGGCGGGTCTGCAGATCCACGACCTCCCGTCCCCTATCTCCCCTTCGCAGCGTAAGCGCGTGCTGGACCGTTCTACCTTTCGTCCCGGGAAAGCGGCTAGAGCCAGGGCTAAAGCCGGGGCGCCGGGCGTCCTCTCGGAACCCGGCGCCCTGTAGAGCCTAACTCGGCCTTTCGGCTGGCTAGTTCTCGACGATGCCGAGGATGTCGTCGGCGTCGAGGATCATGTAGTCGTCGCCTTCGAGGCTGATCTCGGTCCCCGAGTACTTGGCGAAGACGATGACGTCGCCCTCGCTGACCTGTATCCCGTCCTCGAACTGCCCGACCGCGACAACCTCGGCCGTCTGCGGCTTCTCCTTGGCCGTATCCGGCAGGACGATGCCCGAAGCCGTCGTCTCCTCGCGCTCCACGATGCGGACCAGCGCCCGCTCACCCAGGGGCTTGAACTTCATACTCTTACCTCCTCGATCTCTGTTACCTAACATCCGCAAACCGCCCGGCGACGCCGGAATCTGCGGGCCTATCCGGCCAGGATTCTAACCGTGAGGCCCCCTCCTTACAATCGGGGGCTCGACGGACGTTCCTACAGGCCGAGCCGCGCCGAGAGCTGGGGCTTGGGCAGGGCGCCAACGGCCTGCTCCCTGACCTCGCCACCCTCGAAGCGCGCGATGGTCGGGATGCTGGAGATGCTGTAGCTCATGGCCGTCTGCGGGTTGTCGTCGACGTTCAGCTTCACGAACTGCACGTCGTCGCGCTCCTCGCTCATCTCTTCGAGGATCGGCGAGATCCTCTTGCACGGCCCGCACCACGGCGCCCAGAAATCTACTATGACCGGCCTCTCGGACCGTAGAACGTCGCTCTCGAAAGAGGCGTCCGTTACCTCGGCAACCGCCATGAATCCGTACCTCCGTCTCGCTTTAAGCGCTCTCGACCCGGCCATTCTAGCACGATGATGAGAGCCGTCAGCCGCGGACGAATTGGACGTCGCCGAAGACCGTGAAAGGCGTGACTCCGGCACGGACGCGTCCCGCGGACCGGCCGACGGAAGCCCTAGTTCCTGCTCTCCTGGAGGGTTCGGTCGAGAAGGTCCACCTGCACGGACTCGGCGAGCTCCTCGGCCCGGCGGGCCTCGAAGTGGCCGGCGCCCAGGGTCTCGGCGTTCGCGGCGGCGCAGCCGGCGGCCAGACGGATGGCGTCCGCGGGCGCCAGGTTCCGGTGCAGGAGTCCGGCGAGGAGGCCGGCGAGGTAGGCGTCGCCGCTGCCGATGGTCGAGACGGCCTCTATCCTCGGGGCGAGGGCCGAGACGATACCGTCCGCGGTGGTCAGGTAGGAGTGGCCGTCGGGGGAGGTGATGCACGCGTCGGCGGCGCCGAGCTCGACGAGCCGGGAGAGGCCGAGGGGGAAATCAGCCCCCTCTATAAAGTCGAAGCCCGCCACGCTCTCGGCCTCGTGCTGGTTCGGGCTGACGAGCGAGGGGTTGGCCTTGAGCGCGGCCCGCAGGGTCGATGGCGGGGAGTCGACCACGGTGTAGAGGCCGCGCTCGCGGGCGCGGCGGACGAGGCCGACGAGGAAGCTCTCCTCCATGTTCGGCGGGACGCTGCCGGCGAAGACCACCGCCGTCGCGTACTCCATCAGGTGCTCCAGGCGCCGGGAGAACTCCTGGGCCTCTGCCGGGCTCACGTCCGGGCCGTGCTCGTTGATCTCCGTCTGGGCTCCGGTCATGGGGTCCACGATGGCCGTCGAGGTCCGGGAATGTCCCGCTATCTCCACGAGGTCGAAGGGGATGGCCGAGTCCGACAGGCCGTCCCTGATGGCGTCGCCGTTGCGCCCGCCCGCGAACCCGGCGGCCAGGACAGGCGTGCCAAGGGCGCGCAGCGAACGGGCCACGTTCATGCCCTTCCCGCCCGCGAGCGTCACGCTCTCGGGGGCCCTGTGGCGGTGTCCGAGCGTCAGGCTTGGGACGACGAGCGTCCGGGCGACGGCGGCGTTCAGGGTGACGGTCAGGATCATGACGTCTACCTTTCCCCTGCGGATTCTCCTACTCAAATACCCCGCCGACGGTATACCACACCCGCTCCCACAGAGAGGCCTCCGAATAGCCCCTCCGGGCAACCAGAGGACTCTCCCCGATAGCCCTCCCGTCCACCTTCACGACGACCTCCCCGAGCCTCGTCCCCGGCCGCGCGGACTCGGGTGGATCTTCGATCACCCGAGTCTCCCGCTCGACCTCGGGGCTCGCGTCCACCAGGCCCTCCACGTCCCTGGACGCCACGAGGTCTATGCTCGCGTCCCGCCGGTAGGGAACGCCGGCGCCGGCGTACTTCTCTCCCCTGACGACGAGGTCCGTGCGGTCGTGGGCGGCGAAGGCGTGTTCGAAGGCCCGGATCGAGGCCGCGAAGCGGTCCTCCCCCGCGTCCAGAATGACGAACGCGTATTGCTCGTCTCCGCTCGCGGCGGAGGAGACGAGGCTCTCCCCCGCCGCCGGCGTGGTCCCGGTCTTGACGCCGGTTGCGGGCGGATAGGCGAAGAGAAGCTCGTTGGTGTTGGTGAGCGGGATCTCCCGGTAAGGTGTCAAGATGGTCGCGTACTCCGTCGAGACCATCTCGCGGAACGCCGGGTTCCGCATGGCGACCGCCGTCATCGTCGCGAGGTCTCTGGCGCTCGTGTGATGGTCGCGGGCGTCGAAGCCGACGGGGTTCTCAAAGCTCGTGTCTTCGAGGCCCATCTCTTCGGCCTTCTCGTTCATCATCCCGACGAACCTCTCCACGCTGCCGTTCCCGACGTGTTCGGCCAGGGCGTAGGCGGCGTCGTCGCCCGAGGAGATCATGGACGCCATCAACAACTCCCTGGCGCTGAGCACGTCCCCCGGCAGGAGGCCGACGTTGCTGTAGGCCGGCACCGCGAACGCCGCCGCCTCCTCCGAGACGGTCACCTCCTCGTCGAGGTCCGTCTCGAGGGCCACGAGGGCACCCATGACCTTGGTGGTGGACGCCATCGGCAGCTCCTCGGACGCCCCGCTCCCCGCCAGGTACTCGCCGGTCTTCAAGTCCGTCACGGACCACGCCCGGGCCGAGACCTCGAGCGGTGGCACCTTCTCGGCGCCGTCTTTCTGGGCCCACGCCGTTCCCGCGCCCCCGAAGAGGGCGGCGAGGGAGAGCGCGGCAATGAGGGCCGCGCGGCTGATGTCTATGGGTCTCGGCACGGGAACACAGAGGCTACGACGATCCGGCCCCCACGACAAGGGGGTTTCAACCGGTTACAATTTCTCCGTCGTGCGTCCCTCGATCCCCGCCCCGGACCCCTCGTGAAGCGGCTGGCCGTCGTGGCCGTGCTGGTGCTCGCCGTGGCCCTGTTCTACCGCTCTTTCGGCGGCGCCGAGACGGGAACGGGCAACCTGACGCTGGCCGCACCCGAGCCCAACATAGGCTCGTCGGCCGGGAACTTCACGGCAACGGACGTCGAGGGGGATCGCTTCGAGCTCTCGGACGAGGGCGTCTACGTGCTTGCCTTCTGGAGCCCGCTGAACCAGAACTCGAACAAGGCCGTGCCCGGTTTCGTCGAGGTTGCCCGGGAGTACGAAGAGGAGGCCTCCTTCGCCGTCGTCTACGTCCCCTTCGCCAGAAAGGACGTGGACGCCCCCTACGAACGCCTGTACGATCCGACCGGCAGGCTCGCCTCCCGCTACAACGTCAAGACGGTGCCGCGGCTCTTCGTGGTGCGCGACGGCGTCATCTCGTGGACGATGGACGAGTACTACGAGGGCTACGAGAAAGACCTCGGGCAGAAGATCGAAGAGGCCACGACCGGCAATGACGAGGACCGCCAGGCGGCCCTCCGAGAAGACTAGCGGCCCAACAAGCGCCGCCGGAGAGGAGAACATGACCAGGGAGACCGTGGTGCAACTCATAGGCGCCGTCGTCGCTATCGCGACGGTGTTCGTAACGGTGATCTCCATCGCGCACCTGTTCTAGCGGGCCGCCAAGCGGCCCGCGGCATGCTGCGGCCAACGCCCCCACCTGTCAGCACGTCCTCTCCGGGGACTTTCAGCACGCCGCCGGACGGCGGCTTTCAGCTTCTTTGATTCGCGGTGTCAGCCGGGGTGTCAGCCGGGGCGTCGGCCGTAACGCGCCGAACGAAGACCGGGACCCTCCCCTCCGGGAACCGGCGACCCACCGTAGCGGGCGGGTTTGAAACCCGCCCGCGCCCGAGGGAAGTCAGAGGGATACCGCTACCTCCGGCCGCAACCGCAAGAAGCTGAAAGCAAAGGCGTTAGCCGCAGCGTGCTAGTACCCCACTCCCGCCTGCAGGAGGTCTTCTCTGGTCCTCCGGGCGGCTTCGCCGGCGGCTCGACGGTAGTCGCCTGGCTCGTTCTCGTGGGCATAGAGGATGGCGCGGCTGCTGTTGACGAGGACGCCCGCGCCCCTGGAGTCGAGGAGGGGTAGGATCTTCCCGGCGCCACCGCCCTGGGCACCGTAGCCGGGGCAGAGGAAGAGCGCGTCCGGCAGAAGCTCGCGTACGCGCCGCCCGACTTCGGGCCTGGTGGCCCCGACGACCGCTCCCGCGTCCAGGTACTCCCCGTCCCTCCGGCCGAGGTCGGCGACGAGGCGGGCGGCGAGGTCTCGGAGCGGCGGGTCGGTGGCGCCCTGGAGCGCCTCCGCGGACGGGTTGGAGGTGGCTACGAGAACGAAGACGCCACCTCCCGCGTCCAGGCGGCGGGCCTCCTCGAGGAACGGCAGCACGGCGTCGGCGCCCATGTAGGGGTTGACGGTAACGGAGGCGGCCCCGTAGAGGCGGAGGTGGGCCTCGGCGTAGGCGGCGGCCACGGGGCCGATGTCGCCGCGCTTGACGTCGGCTATGACGGGCAGGTCGAGGTCGCCGGCGGCGGAGATCAGGGCCGCGTAGACCTCCATCCCCTCGGGCCCGAGACGCTCGAAGAGCGCCGCCTGCGGCTTGACCGCCGCCGCGTAAGCCTCCACAGCCTCCAGGACGCCGAGGCAGAACTCCAGCGCCGCCCGCGGCCCCGGCAGGCCCTTGAGGTGCTCCGGGAACCGGGTGGGGACGGGGTCGAGGCCCACGACGAGCGGGCTCCCCTTGCGCCGGGCGGACTCCACGAGCGCCCTCACGCCGGCGTCCGGACACGAAAAAAGGCCGCCGGGCGGGTCGCCCGACGGCCTCTCGCTTGGCTCGCGGAGGCTACTTGATGTGGTCCTTGAGGGCGTTGCCGGCGGTGAACTTCGGCACCTTGGAGGCCGGGATGTTTATGCGCTGCTTCGTCTGCGGGTTGATGCCCTGGCGGGCGTCGCGCTGCTGGACGTAGAACTTGCCAAAGCCGGTGATCTGGATCTGGTTGCCCGACTTGAGCTCGGACTGGACCACCTCGGTGAACGCCTCGAAAAACTTCTGGGCGTCGCTCTTCGAGGCGTTCGCCTCTTCGGCAATCTTCTCGATCAACTGTGTCTTGTTCATGCTTGGCTCTGCCTCCACTTTCCGCTTGCACTGCCTTCCCCAAAACTATCCGGGGGACTATACCAGAGGCTTTTTGCCGCCTCAATCTCTTTTTCCTACCCCTAGTTCATGCATTTTAAGCAGGCTGGCGAAAGGAAATTCTTCGAGCTTTCCGCCGGGCTCGTCCCGCCGGTCGAGCACGGCCACCACCCTGACGACGTCCACCCCGAGGCCGACCAGCTCCCTGGCGGCCCTCACGGCCTGCGTCCCCGTCGAGACGACGTCCTCGAGCAGCACGACCTTCTCGCCATCCTCTATGACGCCCTCGACGGCCCGGCCGGCCGAGCCCCCGTACTCCTTCGCGGCCTTGCGCACGATCACGTACGGCAGCCCCGTGCGGAGCGCCGTCGCCACCACGAGCGGCACGGCCCCGAGTTCGACCCCGGCGAGCCGGTCTATGCCCTCTGGCAGCGTCTCTGAGAGCGCCTCGGCCACGTCGCGCAGGAGATCAGGCTCCGTCGAGAAGAGGTACTTGTCCACGTAGAAGGGGCTGCGCTTGCCGCTGGAGAGCACGAAGTCCCCTTCGAGCAGCGCCGCCTCCCGCACCCTGGAGGCTAGATCAGGGACCGGGCTCACCGGCGCCCCTCTCTCGGCGTTCGAGGTCTTCGAGCGCCTCGTCGAAAGGTCCGAAGTCCACGCCAGAGAGCAGGGAATCCGCCTCGCGGGACTCCTCCCCGGCCGCCTCCACGCGGGCCTCGATGCGGGCGTTGATCTCCCCAAGGACCTTCACGGCCTCGGCCAAAGTATCGGCGAGTTCCTCGTCGGGCACATCGCCCAGAGTACCCGCGAGCCTCTCAAGCTCGTCCACCTTGGCCCCGAGTTCCTCCATCTCCCTGCCCTTCTCCTCCATTGGCCGGGGACTATACACCATCGTCTCCGCCGGATCGCCGGCCGTCCGAGGCGCGCCGCGTCGCGGCCCGGCCGAGGACGACCCCGAGCGCCCCGATCAGGACCATCGAGACCACAAACGGCACGAGGGCCCAGATCACCAACCCGAACCCGGCCCGCTGGAGCAGGATCGCCACGACGAAGGCGACGGCCACGATTACCGGCACGACGGAGATCAGGACGAAGAGTAATGTCCGCGGACGCATGTCCTTCATCCTACTTCGTCACCCGGTCGATGGCCTTGATGAGGTCTTTGATCATCTCCTCCGAAGCCCCGTCCCGCCCGGCCCGCTCCTCGACGAAGTCCTTGAGCAGCAGGGTGTTGATCCTTCGGATGGCCGAGAAGATGGCGCTCGTCTGCTGGACGATATCAGCGTAAGTAACGTCGCCTTCCTCGACCATCTTCTCCACCCCACGCACGTGCCCCTGGACGCTCCGCAAACGCCGCACGACCTCACCTTTGGTCCCTTCTTGCACCTGGCCCCTACCTCCCGTTCTGCCCGATCTCCGCCAGCAACTCCTCGACGACGGTCGCGTCGTGGAACGGCACGTCCCCATCGGGGAGGTGCTGCACCGTCTCGTGCCCCTTTCCGGCCACCACGACCACGTCCCCCGTCCCCGCCGCCAGCAGCGCGCGCCGGATCGCCCCCCGCCGGTCAAGCTCGACCACTGTCCGCGAGGGGTCTGCCCCGGCCGCGACCTCGCGCGCGATCTCGCCGGGATCTTCGGTGTAGGCGTCGTCGGTGGTGACTATGCTGATGTCCGCCAGCCGCGAGGCAACTCGCCCCATCCCGGGCCGCTTGGCCCCGTCCCTGTCCCCCGCCGCCCCGAACACGCAGATGACGCGCCCCGCCGCCACCCCCCGGGCGACCCGCAGCGCCGCCTCGAGCCCGACGTCCGTGTGGGCGTAATCCACGACCACCTCGAATCCATGGTCCCGCGCCGCAACCACCCGCTCGAACCTGCCAGGCACCTGCCCCATCTCCCGCACGGCCCGACGTATGTCCTCTGGCTCCACGCCCGTGGCGAGCGCGAGCCCCGCGGCCCCGGCGACGTTGAGCACGTTGTAAGGCCCGAGGAGCGGGCTCCGAAGATCCAACACCCCATCCGGATGTCTCAGGGAGAACCTCGTACCACCCCCGCCCGCCTCCACGCCCTCGACCCGGTAGTCCGCGTCCTTCGTCCCGCCGAAGGTCCTGACGTCCTCGACCTCGGAGGCGAGCCTCAGCCCCCAGGGGTCCTCGGCGTTGGCGAGCTTCGGCCCCTTCGTCCAGAGGAACAGCTCACGTTTGGCGGCGAAGTACTCCTCCATCGTGCCGTGCAGGTCGAGGTGGTCGCGGGTCAGGTTGGTGAAGAGCGCGCCGGCGAAGTGCGTGCCTGTTACACGCTTGAGCGCGACGCCATGGGAGGAGACCTCCATCACGACGTGCTCCACGCCGGCGGCGAGCATCTCCGCGAGCGTCCCCTGCACCTCAGGAGCCTCGGGCGTCGTCCGCACCGCGGGCCTTCGCCCCTCGGCCACGATGGTCTCTGCCGTGCTCATGAGGCCGCACCTCTCCTCGCCGCGGGCGCCGGAGAGCACGGCGTGGAGCACGTACGAGGTCGTGGTCTTGCCATTGGTCCCCGTGACGCCGTAGACGGCCAGCGCAGCCGACGGGTCCCCGTGGACCGCCCGGGCGAGGGCGGCCAGAGCTACCCTGGCGTCGGGGACGACGGCGGTCGGGACGCCCTCCACCGGACTCTCGGCGACGACGAGGGCGGCGCCCCGGCTCATGGCGTCAGCGGCAAACAGGACCCCGTCGTGCTTGAAGCCGGAGACGGCGACGAAGGCGAAGCCCGGACGGACGGCCCGGGAGTCGTGCGTCACGCCGGAGACGGTCTCAACCCCGGGGGGCACTTTCGCCTCGAGGACGCGCGAGAGGTTTTGCGGGTCGAGATCCACGCCGGGTAGTGTAGCAAGAGCGTCTCTACATCCACCCATGCATCTACCTGTAGATAGACCCTCCCGAGGGCGCGAGAAAGAAAAAAGATCGAAACAGCGCCGAAACATTGCCGAAACATAACGTTTGTTGTATACAAGCGGGCGAGAGGTAAAAGAAAACACACGAAATAGGCGGAAATTTCGGTGACGCTCAATATGTGGTGTGCTACCCTACGCGGGTTATTTTTCACAAACAGTTAACAAACGCGCCCCCGGCGTTAACAAAAAGCGGCAGAGACGAACCGGCTACGAGAGGAGATCAATGGCGGCCCAGAACTCCATGATGCTGGCTGAGAGAACCGACGAGCTTTTGAACAGGGGGCGAAGTCAAGGGTTCCTCAGCGCCGAGGAGGTCGCCGGTCTCGTTCAGGAGGGTGATCTCTCTGCCACCGAGGTCGAAGAGTTCTACGCGGCGCTTGAAGAAGAGGAGATAACGCTCGTCTCCGGCGAGGTGGCCGAGGCGGCCAAGAACGGCGGGAAGCCTGCCACCGTGCAGGTCTCCGAGGCGCCGGCGGCCCAGATCGCGCACGCCGTGGCGACGGGTGATTCGATCAGGATGTACCTCGCCGAGATCGGGCGCGTGCCGCTCCTGAACCACGCCGACGAGATCCGCCTGGCCAACGGCATCGCCCGGGGCTGTAAGAGGAGCAAGGACCGCCTCGTCGAGGCGAACTTGAGGCTCGTCGTCTCAATCGCCAAGAAGTACAGGAACCGCGGCGTCTCTTTTCTAGACCTGATTCAGGAGGGCAACCTCGGCCTGATCCGGGCCGCCGAGAAGTTCGACCCGTCCAAGGGCTTCAAGTTCTCCACTTATGCTACGTGGTGGATCCGGCAGGCCATCACCAGGGCGATAGCCGACAAGGGCCGCACCATCCGCATCCCGGTCCACATGGTCGAGAAGGTCAACAAGTACCACCGCACGCACCGGCGCATGGTGCAGGGCCTCGGCCGCGAGCCTTCCGAAGAAGAGATCGCGCGCGAGCTCGGCGTCTTTGTCGAGGAGATACAGCGCCTGCAGGAGATCAGCCAGCGGAGCATCAGCCTCGCCACCCCGGTCGGCGACGACGACTCCTCCGAACTCGGCGACTTCCTCGAAGACGCGGGCTCCGTCACCCCGACCGACGCCGTCTCTGAGTCCCTCCTCAAAGCTCATCTGCGCGAGGCGCTCGACGAGTTGCCGGAGAGGGAGCGTCAGATCATCGAGCTCCGCTTCGGGATGAAGGACGACAGGCCGCGCACGCTTGAGGAGGTCGGCCGCGAGTTCGACATCACGCGCGAGCGGGTGCGCCAGATCCAGATGAAGACCCTGAACCTCCTGCGCGAGCAGCGCCGTACCCAGAACCTGCGCGAGTACCTCCGCTAGACAAAGAACCACGCTTTTATCCCCGGCCCCCGGTCTCTCACGACGAGAGGCCGGGGGCCGACGGCGTTTGTGGGCCGGCCGGCGCGAGAACCGGCGCGCAAGGCCGGGTAGACTGGGCGGCATGACCGATTCCAGAGAAGTACACGACTTTGCCCGCGACATCGCCCGCCGGGCCGGCGAGCTCCAGCTCTCGCGCGCCGAGAACGTCGGCGAGATCGTCGAGAAGGCCCCCAAAGACGTCGTCACCGAGGTGGACCTCCTCTGCGAGAAGCTCATGGTGGACGCCATCAGGGAGCGTTTCCCGGAGGACGCCATCCTCTCCGAAGAGCAGGGGGGTGAGATCTCCGACACAGGACGAACCTGGTTGCTCGACCCCGTGGACGGGACGGCCAACTTTACCAAGGCGAACCCGATGTACTGCGCCTGCGTGGCCGTCCTCGAAGGCGGCCGGGTCACCCACGCCGTCGTCGCCGCCCCCCGCATCGGGGACCTCTACCACGCGCGCCTCGGCGGTGGCGCTTTCAGGGAGACCAACGGGCAGACCATCCCCCTGCGCGTCAGCGAGACGAAGAGCCTGGAGTACGCCGTCGTCGGCGCTGACCTCTCGCTGCGCGGCTGGGGCCGCTCCCAGGAGCCGGGTTTGCAGAAGGTCCTCTTCGACTCCTGGCAGCTACGGGCCCTCGGCAGCGCGGGTATTCGCGGTGCCTGGCTCGCGGCAGGCTACCTCGACGTCTCCGTCGGGACCCGCAACACCGCCTGGGACTACGCCCCCACAGTGCTGCTCGTCTCCGAAGCCGGGGGCCGGGCCACGGACCTCGATGGCTCCCCCTGGACAGTGGATTCGAGAGGGCTCATAGCCACCAACGGCGCCGTCCACGATGAAGTGTTGGAGGCGTTAGGTAGCGGCTAAACACTCACGTGCGGGCGAGAGATCTACCGTCGGGGCCCACACTAGCAGGCACGTGTGGAGAAGATTATCGGCTCCGCTTCACCCTGTCCGGGCTATGCGGACCCCTCCCCCGACGAGCCAGTAGCTGTAGCCCGGCGGGCACCGCTCGAACAACTCGCGCCACGTCCGCTCGTCCAGGATGCCGTTCTCCCTCAGCGCCTGCTTCGAGATGTCGCCCCCGCTCATGGATATCCCCTCACTGACCCGCCCGACCGTTCGACCGTTCCTCTGGTCCACGATCCGCACCCTCCCGCCGCCGGTGTCCACCTCGAAGTACGGCGTCCACACCGGCACCCAGCCGCTCTCGGGGCCCTTGCCGTACAGCATCCGGAGGCAGCCCTCGCCGTCGAGGACCAGCTCGCCGCCCCCCATCGCGGTCGGGACCGCGTCGAGACCCCCCTCGTGCCGCACCTCGGGGAAGAAGACCTCCGCCCCACCTGACGGCGAGGGGGTCGTGATGGACCCGGCTTCTCCGGCGGTGTTGTCGGGTGACGGGTTCTCGGCGGTTCCGGCGCCGCAGGCGGTGACGAAGAAGAGGGTCGCGGCGGTCCACGCGATCGAACGCCGGGCCACGACGCCGCGCGGCATTAGTCCACTGCGGCCGGCGAGGCGGAGGCCGGCGCCGGGGAGGCGGGGTCCAGGCCGTTCTGGCCGGCCCGGTCCGGCGCCGGAGACGATTGCGGGTCCGGCCCCGCCGGGTCCCGGCGGTCCCCCGGCGTGCCGGATCTCCTGGGAGGCTCTGTCGGATCTTCCCCGAACGGCGCTTCCTCGAACAGCTCCTCGCCGAACGATTGCCCGTCGTCGCCGCCTAAGATACCGGGGTCATCTTCCGCGCCGGAGCCTTCGTCGGCGGGCCCGTCCGTGGTCTCTTCGTCCGTGGTCTCCTCTTCCGGCGGTGGCGGGGGCGGGGGTTTGACGTAGGTACGGCCGTCGGTCTTGACCTCCAGGGCGAGGTCGGGGCTCGGGGTGTCGAACTCTTGGACCGGGAACTTCTGGGCGGCGCCCTGCATGTAGAGGGACCAGATGTCCAGCGGGTAGTTCTCGCCGTTGATCTCCTCGAGCCCGTTTATGTTGACCATCGAGCGCCGCTCGTTCGGGTAGCCGACCCAGACGCTCGTCGAGAGCTGGGGGACGAAGCCGACGAACCACGCGTCGATGAACTCGTTGCTCGTCCCGGTCTTGCCGGCCGCAGGACGGCCTATCTCGGCGTCCAGGTCGTGGTAGTAGCTGGCCGTGCCGTCCTCCACCACCCCGCGCAAAGATTCCGTGACGACCGCCGCCTCGTCGCGGCTGAGGGCCTCCTCCCCCACCAGGCGGTGCTCCTCCACCGTCTCCTCCTCGCCGTTCTCCTCGCGAGTGACCTTCTGGACCAGGTACGGCTCCATGTGCGTGCCGGCGTTGGCGAAGGTGGAGTAGGCCGAAGCCATCTCCAGGGGGGTCACCCCGATCCGGAGTCCCCCGATGGCGGTCGAAGGGTAGGCGTCGACCTCGCTCTCGATACCCAGGTCGTGGGCCATGTCCACCACCCTCTGCAGGCCGAGATCTAGCGCGAGCTGCACGAAGACGGTGTTGTCCGAGTCGGCCATCGCCTTCTCAAGCGTGATGGGCCCCCGCTCTATAAAATCGTAGTTGTCCACGACGTAGGGGTCTTCGCCCCCACCCATCGGGACCTCGAGGTGCTCGGAGACGTACATCGTCTCGGGCGAGAGGCCCTGGTCGACGGCCTCGGCGTAGACGAAGGGCTTGAACGCGCTGCCTGACTGGCGGTGGGCCTCGGTCGCCAGGTTGAACTTGACCTGCCTGAAGTCCGAGCCGCCGACCATCGCCCTGACGGCGCCCGTCCCCGGGTCCACCGAGACGAGCGAGGCCGAAGGGTCTCCCGAGGCCGGGTCCACGACGGAGTCGACCGCATCGTCGGCCATCCCTTGCAACTCGGGGTCGAGGGTGGTGTAGATCTTCAATCCCCCCTCGTAGACGGCGTCGTCGCCGTACTCCTCGGCGAGCTCCTTGCGCACGGCGTTCAGGAAGTACTCGTTGTCGTTCTCGTACTCGACGCGCCCCCGGCTCAGGTCGAGGCCCGTCTGGACGGCCTCGTCGTGCTCTTCCTGCGTTATGTAGCCGTACTCGAGCATCCGGTCGAGCACGACGTCGCGCCGCTTCTTGGCCGTCTCGGGGTCGGCGAAGGGGTCGTAGACGCCGGGGAGGTTGATGATGCCTGCCAGGAGGGCGGACTCGGGGAGCGTCAGGTCCGCGGCCTTCTTGTTAAAGTAGGTCTTGGCGGCGGCCTCTGCGCCGTAGGCGTTGGCGCCGAAGTAGACGGTGTTCAGGTACTGCTCCAGGATCTCCTCCTTGGAGTGCTCCTTCTCGTACTGCCACGCGAGCGAGCCCTCGACGAACTTTCTCTGGAAGGACGGGATGTAGCGTTGCTCCTGGGCGATGTAAGTATTCTTGATGAGCTGCTGGGTGATCGTCGAGCCGCCCTCCTGGATGGAGAGGGTCTTCGCGTTCTCCACGGCGGCGCGGCCGATGGCCTCGAAGTCGAGGCCTCTGTGCTCCTCGAAGCGATGGTCCTCTATCGCGACGACCGCGTCCCTGAGCGTGGGGTCGATGTCGTCGAGGCCCACCACGAAGCGGTTCTGGACCCCGTAGAGCTGCTCGACGACCTCGCCGTCGGCGTCGTAGACCGTGGAGGTCTGGGCGAGCTCCGTCGAGCGGTAGCTGTCGAGCTCCGGCATCTCGTCTGCGAGCGCCCTGTAGGTGTTGGCGGCACCCGCGAAGAGGGCGACGGTGCCGAGGATCGTCGCCGCGCAGAGGAGCAGGAAGACGTTCCTTATCCTCTGTAAAGCCTTGCCGCCACGCCTTCGTCCTCGACGTCGGCGGCGGCCGATCCTGACGAGATCATCCCTCTGCATCGAGCCGCTATTATACAAAACGGCCACCCGGACTCGATAAAGGAGCCACCATCATCCCCCCACACCTCCGAAGGGAAGACGTCCCAGCCCTCGCGGATAACGACTTCGCCTACCTGAACTCCGGCGCGAGCGGCCCGCCCCCCCGCCGCGTCATAGATGCGATGCGCGAGGCGGACGACCTCTGCTCGGGCCCCGCCTACCTCGAAGGCGTCGGCCTCTTCTACCGGCAGGCGGACGCCAACGCCCGCGCCCGCGAGGCCGCCGCCCGCCTCGTCAACGCCGGCCCGGACGACGTAGCCCTCACCCAGAACACCACCCACGGCATGAACCTCGGCGTCACCGCCATCGACTGGCGGGAGGGCGACGAGGTGATCTCGACCTCCACGGAACACCCCGGCTGCCTCATGCCGCTGCACGCCGCGGCCCGACGCTTCGGCGTAAGGGTCAACCTCGTCTCTCCCCCTGTAACAGCCGAGATGATAGAGGCCGCCCTGACACCACGCACCCGCCTGATAGCTCTCTCCCACGTTGACTGGACGAACGGCGGGGTGCTGCCGCTCGCGCCTATCTGCGCCCTCGCCCGCGACCGCGGTGTCCTGACGCTCGTCGACGGTGCCCAGTCCGTTGGGAACATCGCCGTGGACGTCCCGGCCACCGGCGCAGACATGTACGCCTTTACCGGGCACAAGTGGGTGCTTGGCCCCGAGGGCATGGGCGCTTTCTACGTCAGGCCCGGCCTGGCGGTCCACAGCCCGAACGTCGGCTACCAGTCGCTCTCGGGCCCGGCCGACTTCGACCGGCGCGGAGATTACGCGCTCCGCCCCGACGCCCGGCGCTTCGAGGCCTCGACCATGAGCGCCGCGCTCGCGGGAGGTTTCGCGGAGGCGGCGCGGGGCGTCCTGGAGCGCGGGGCGGGGGGCTTCGAGGAGATCCGGAGCCTGGCAGATATGCTGATGGACGGGCTCTCGACCCTACCGCGCGTCACCCTGCGCTCCCCGCGTCCGGCCCAAAGCGGGCTGGTGAGCTTCGAGATGGAGGGCGTCGAAGCGAAGGACGCCGCAGAACGCCTGCTAGACCAGCGCTTCGTCGTGCGTTTCGTCCCGGCGGAGA
>CADCUW010000187.1 GCA_902805985.1 uncultured Rubrobacteraceae bacterium | reverse complement strand
GCCTATGAGCCGCGAGACAGGCGCGCCCTTGAGGACGTAGCCGGCCGCCCCGGCCTCGATGGCCTCTAGCAGGTACTCGGGCTCCTCGTGGGAGGTGAACATCAGGACGCACACGCCCGGCATCTCGGCCTTGATCCTGCGGGTCGCCTCGATGCCGCCCATGACGGGCATGGTGACGTCCATGAGCACCAGGTCCGGGCGCAGCCTGCGGGCCTGCTCGATGGCCTCCCTGCCGTTGGAGGCCTCGCCCACCACCTCGATGTCGGGCTGGGTTCCCAGCACGACGCGGAAGCCTTGCCTGACCACGTCGTGGTCGTCGGCGAGGAGCACCCTCGCCGGGGCGCCGCGCGCCGCCGAAGAGGGGTGCCCTCGTGCCCCCGACTCGCTGCGCGTGCTTTGCGCGCTCCTCTCGACCATCGTGCCTCATCCCCTCGCTCGGCCCGCTGTGATGGGGCAACCGACGGACGGCTGGTGCCCCCTCCGCCGTCCGCCGGGTTACCCAACGTAATGCGCCCGAATAGCCCGATAAATACACGAGGTAAGGACCGAAAACCCGTAACGGCCGTGGCCCCGCCGCGTCCACAAGAGTAGGATGGACCAGCCCGAGGGGGCGTCCAAGGAAGGAGCGCCGAGTTGCCCGAGAACACCGGACGCCTGCAGGCCCAGCTGCGTGCCTCATCGGGCCGCAGCTCCAAGCTGCTCAAGGACCCGGACGGCTTCGAGGCCGTGGTGGAGGTGCCGGGGAGGGGCGCCCTGGTCCTCAGCGTGCAGAGCGGGGGCGGGTTCTCCTTGCGCGCCCGCACCGAGACGAGCGACCGGGGGCAACAAGCCGCGGTGGGCGAGCTGGTGGCGGTGGGCGTTCTTGGGGCCGAGGGTGTCGTGTCCGTGGTGCCGGAGTAGCGGGGTAGGCACGCCCGCCCATCCACCTCCGCGCATATCTATGCGGGACCACAACATGTAGTGACGACTCCCATGCTTGGAGCCGGTCCGCTGGCGTTCTCGGAAGTTCCTGAGGACGATTCATGCGGGATATTGCATCCGAACTTCGGAGAACGATCCTTCCACGCACTCCGGTGAATAGGGGTAGGATGGAGAGACCTAGCCAAAAACCTCGCAACGCCCGCGCGGAGCCGAGCCCGGCAGAAGGCACACCCGCGCTTTTCGCCCCGAAATCATGAAATCTCTGGAACTGGCCGCAAACCCTAACTCATGGCATCCTACCCACGTTCGGCTCCCTGGGGGGGAAGCATGGGAAGGCGGAAGAAGCGGCGCGTAGGCCCCACGCACGAATGGGAGCAGATCGAACTCCTGCGCGCCTGGGACGAGCAGGTGGAGCACGAGAGGATCGGGCCTCTGGTCCTCTTCGGCGAGCCGGTGCCCGAGCGGGCGGACGAGACCGGGACCCCGGAACGCACCCTCTACCGCAGGATCGCCGCGTTCCGCGACGGAGGCATGGGGAGTCTCTACGATGCCTCGCTCCCGCGGGGGCCAAGCTCGAGGCCGTGACGAACCCCCGCCTCTTCGCCGTCCGCCACGGGACGGCGCAGCCCAGGCCCTTCGAGTCGCAGGACCTCCTCGGTGACGCGGGATGGCCGAAGGCCCCCAGGCCCGAAGGTTACGCCGTCAGGTCCCGTCGCCGCCCCGAGGCCCTCCAGCAGGCGCCTTTCCCCTACCCGGCGGCCCTCTAAGCCCGCGGCACCACGCCTTCCGACACCACGCGCGCCGCTTGACAGGCACGTCTAACGGTGTTAGAACTAACGCTGTTAGAACATAGCAGACGCCGAACACGGGATGGGATTGGGTGACCGGAGAGCGGAAGCAGACGCGCAGGAAGAGGGTCGGGAAGGCCGGCCTGCTCTCCGCCGCCCGGGAGTTGGCCGCCGAGGAGGGCTGGGGTGCGGTTAGCGTGCGCAAGATCGCCGACCGGGTCGGCTACAGGGCGCCGGTGGTCTACGAGTACTTCGAGTCCAAGGACGACCTGCTCTTCGAGCTGCTGAAGGGCGGGTTCGGGGACCTCGCCCGCGCCGTCCGGGCGGCGAGGGAGGACGCCCCCGACGCGGAGGGGGCCCTGTACGCGGTGGCCCGCGCTTACCTGCGCTTCGCCTGGGGCTCCCCGGACCTCTACCAGGTCATGTACGGGCTCGGCGGGGTCCCCTTCGCCGCCTCGGAGACCTGGGAGGAGGGGCAGCGCGTGGGCGACGAGGTCGGACTGGCCGTGGAGGAGGCGATGCGTGGGCGCGGAAAGGAGGCGACCGACGTGGCCGAGGAGGTGCTCGCGTTGTGGGCGGCCGTGCACGGCCTGGTGGCCCTGACCATGGCGGGGCGCATGGAAGGCGGCGAGGAGCAAGCCGAACGCCTGGGCGAGAAGGCCGTGCGCGACGCCCTGGCCGCGTGGAAGCGCGGATGAGCGCGAACGGTGCGTCGAGCCTCTCTTTTTTGTCTCTGTCTAACGCTGTTAGAAATGCATCATCTTTGCTGAAAGGAGGCCCCGGATGCCGGAACGGTAACGGGTTCGAGGACGGAAGATCGGCACCACCGAAGAGAAAGGATCGAAGATGACGGAGCAACGGGGTAACGAGGCCGGCCGAGCCGGCGAGGCCATGGCGTACGCTTTCGCCGGGGTGCTCAACGAGGGGGACGTGGGCCTGCTGGACGGGCTCTTGTCCGAGGGCTACGTGAACCACAACCGCTACGTGGAGGACGGCCTTGAGGCCAACAAGCGGTTCTGGGCGTACTGGCTTGCGGCGTTCCCGGACACCGAGGTGACGGTCGAGGACGCCTTCGCAAGCGAGGCCGGGGACCGGCTGGCGGGCAGGTTCACCTACCGGGCGACGCACACCGGGGAGTTCATGGGGGCGGCCCCCACGGGGCGGCGCGTGGAGATGACGAGCATCGACGTCTGGCGCGTGGAGGACGGCAGGTTCGTCGAGCATTGGGACGAGCTGAACGGCCTGGAGTTCTTCGGGCAGCTCGGGCTCGTGCCGACGGCGCAGGAAGGAGAAGGCCGTGTTTAGGAAGGGCGACGTGCTCTACGACGGGAGGTTCGGGGAGCGCTACGAGGTTCTAAAGAGCGCGGAGGAGACGGGCGGCGAGTCGGTGAGGATCGAGGACGAGGCCCGCCCCGGCCCGGGTCGGCGTCCCACGAGCGCCCATCCGAACCAGGAGGAGCGCTTCGAGGTCCTCTCCGGAACGCTGGGGCTCACGGTGGACGGCGAGGAGGAGCGCCTGCTGGGGCCGGGGGGGTCGTCCGTGGTCCCGCGCGGCGCGAGGCACCTGCCCAGGAACGCCGGGGAGGGAGAGCTGCGTTTCGTCGCCGAGATGCGCCCGGCGGGGCGCTTCGAGGGGTTCCTGGCGGAGATCACGGCGGCGAACAACTCGGGGAGGGAGGGCCTTGCGTACCTCCTGACGGTGGCCCCGGTTCTCCACCGCTTCCCCGACGTCGAGCGCCCGACCGTCCTGCCGCGTCCCCTGGAGCGCGCGCTGTTCGCGGTCCTGGCGGGAGCGGGAAGGCTGCTGGGTTTTTACCCGCTCGCGAGCGAGGGCGCCAAACGCCCCGATTGAGCCGCAAGGACCGGCGCGTTCCGCCGGTCCTCGCTCCGCGCGGGCGTTGCGAGGTTTTTGGCTAGGTCTCGGATGGACAGGGTATGCGCCGCTTTTTCGTCCTGAACCTGATCCTGTGCGTGCTCACCCTGGGGTGCACCAGCGGCGGGCAAGGGGAGGCGGTCTGCGCGGGCAGCGCCACCCTTCGGGTGCACCCGACGCGTGCCGAGCCGGGCCAGACGCTGCGCATAACCGGGGACGGCTTCGCCGCCGACTGCGTGGACAACCCGGCCGCCGAGGAAGGTCCCGACCGCGATGTCAGCGTCGAGTTCCGCCAGGGGTCCCGGACGTGGAGGCTGGCGACCGTCGCCGCCGACCCAGGCAACTCCATCGAGCTGAAGCTGGACGTCCCGAGAGATTCTAAGCCGGGTGAAGCGCAGGTGGTTGCTACCGGCAACGTGTGGGCGGGAAAGGATCGGCTGTTGGTCGTCGCCGACACTTCTGGCTAGCTGTCTGACTTCCGGGAGCCCCTCAGGACGAACTTCTTAGAACCCCCTCAGTCCGAAGTTCGCACATCTCCACTTCTGCTAGCTTGGGTGGCTAGAGGGCGAGACCGAAGGCCTCACACCGCCCTAGCCGTGGCCCCTTTCGGGTTCGGGCCATACCGGTTGTCGCCCGGCGTGCCGTCCAACACGGCGAATACCAACAGCACTAGCGGCCCGATCAGTGGTAGCAGGTATGTGAGTACCCACCAGCCCGAGCGGTCGATGTCGTGGAGCCTCCTGACGCTCAGCGCCAGGATCGGAACGAGGGTCGCCAAGACGTAGATGCCGCTCAACAGGCCCACCCCCGAGGCCGAGCTGAAGGTGCCAAGGAGGGCGTCGATCCCCGCCAGCACGACGAACACGACGAAGTTGAAGAGCACGAAGGACCAGTACTCCATGCGCCTGGACCTGCCGCCGAACACGGCGTACTTCTTGAGCGCCTCTATGTACCAACCCACCCGAAAACCTCCCCGTCGCCTGCGCATATTATGCGGAGTCGGTGCCTGGGGTGTCGGACCGGGGCCTTGAGAAGTTCCGAGAATCGGATCAAGACGAACTTCGGAGAACGCCCCTTCCACGCACTCCGTGAATAGGGGCAAGAGGAGGGGCCGGAACCGTTCAGAGATGCCCCCCTGCTAACCGCACCAGCACCGAACCTACCTCGTAGAGCGTCACCACGCACGCCACTTCGAGCGCCGCTCCCACGACCCACATCACCGCGAGCACCACGGGCACCGGAAGCTCCAAGAACCGCTCGTAGGGCCCAGCCGGGTCGTCCTGCAGCACGCGTCCTCCCAAATGGTCGAGGGCCCTCCTTGTTGATATAGACGCGACAAGCAGGCGCACGGTTACGCGGGCCCCCAACGCACCTAACTTCCGAGAACCCCTTACTGAAACTGTCTGAAAAGGGGTCTTGAGGTGGTGACCCGGTAGGATTGCGGGCACCATGAGAAGAGCATACCAAACTGACCTCTCCGACGAGGAGTGGGAGGTCATCGAGCCCCATCTGCCATACCCTCGAGCCCCCGGTCGTCCCAGACTCCATCCCTTGCGCGAGATCCTCGATGCCGTCTTTTACGTCGTTAGAGGCGGCTGCGCCTGGAGACTCCTTCCCCATGACTTCCCGCCGTGGAAGACCGTCTACCACTACTTCCGCTTCTGGCGCTTGGATGGCACCTGGGAGAGGATGCACCGAGTCTTGCGCGAGCGGGTGCGGGTCCGCATGAAGAGGGACCCCCAGCCCAGCGCAGGCGTCGTGGATAGCCAGTCGGTCAAGACGACCGGTGTCGGTGGAGAACAACGCGGATACGACGGTGGCAAGAAGGTCAAAGGCCGAAAGCGCCACCTCCTGGTGGACACGCAGGGTCTGGTACTCAAAGCCAAGGTCCACAGCGCACAGATCCAAGACCGGGAGGGCATCAAGCTCCTACTGGAGATCGCCGCGTGGGACCGACCGCCTCACCGCCTCTGCCACCTGTGGATGGACGCGGGCTACACCGGCCAGGACAAGGGCGCTGGCTGGGTAGAGCGGGCGCTGGGATGGACGGCAGAGATCGTGCGCCACCCACCGAAAGTGGTACCGGAGAAGGTCATGGAGACGTGGATGAGAGAGTTGGCAAAAGAGGGGATCGCCATCGACCGGGAGAAGCTGTTGGCGGAGAAAGGCCCCAGGGCCTTCTTGCCGAAGAGGTGGGTGGTGGAGCGCACGTTCTCATGGCTGGGGCAAAACCGCAGGATGAGCAAAGACTACGAGAGGCTCACCGAGACAAGCGAAGCGTTCATCTATGCGGCGATGAGCCGCCTGATGGTCAAGCGTCTGGCCCACTCGTGAGGCTTTTCAGACAGTTTCCTGAGGGGGTTCTCAGAAGTTCGCCTCGTGGCGCGATCATCGCGGACGGTGGGGCAGGGTTCCCGGGCCGGCCATCCGGATATGGGACCACGGTACCTATACCTCCGGACGAGCCGCCGTTAGGATGGATGCGCACGGAGGAAAACGACCCGCGCCCGACGCGCGGCCTGCGAGGGGGTTAGGCATGAAGAGGAATGCGGTGATGGGTGTCTTTATGGGGGCGCTGCTCCTGTTGCTGGCGAGCGGGGTGGCGCTGGCGGCGAACCAGATCGAGTGCCCCAACCGCGACGGCGGCCGCTGCGTCGGCACCGACAGGCCCGACTTGATGAGGGGCACCGGCGAAAACGACGAGATCTACGGCCGCGACGGGGGCGACACGCTGAAGGGCTTCGGCAAGTTCGACCGGCTGTTCGGTCAGGACGGGGACGACACGCTCTTCGGCGGTCTCAACGGGAACAACCTGAGCGGCGGCAGGGGCGACGACGAGCTCCACGGCGGAGGTGCCTACGACTTCTACCTCTTCGGACGCTCCGACTGGGGGCAGGACACCATCATCGACGAATCGGTACCCAGAAACGCCGTCGATCTCCCCACGAATCGGGGCTTCACCGGCACCATAACGACCAACATGAACCCGACACCGGGGCCGGAGGTGAGCAACGCCCAGAGCGGGAGCACCGTGGAGTGGGAGGGCAACGTGATCGTCCAGGTCAGCGGTAGTAGCGGGGACGATACCGTCACGGGCACCGAGGACGACGACAACATCACCGACGACGCAGGCGCGCACACCGACACCATCGTTGGCGCAGGGGGGGATGACTTCCTCGCCGTGGAAGACGGCTACGG
>CADCUW010000186.1 GCA_902805985.1 uncultured Rubrobacteraceae bacterium | reverse complement strand
CCAGACGCTCCTTGAGCTCGCGCGGGCTTATGTTCTCGTAGTCTGACCCCTGCACGGCGCTAGAACTCGTAGTCCGCGACGATGCGCCCGCTCGTCGTGGCCCCTAGCTTCTCGACGACCGCGAGATGCGCGGGATGCTCCATGTATCCCTTCAGCCCCGCAGCGTCCTCGAACCTGGCGAACAGCGCGTGCGTGTAATCCCCGGAACGCCCGCTAAAGTCCTCCCCCACCGACAGGTCCACGGTGCCGGGCACCTCGTCCTTTAGGCCCCGGATCGAGTCCAGCAGGTCCCGGACCTCCTCCGGCGACGCATCCTCCCTCACCGCGAAAAACACCAGATGATCTACCACGAAAACTCCCCTCTCTTGAACCCGACCTTCAACCGCAGACAACTGATGCCCGGGGGCCCTAGAAGATCCTCCGCTCCGACTCGTCTATCTTGTAGTCGTTGATCGAGGCGTCGCGCCGCTTCATCAGGCCTCTCTCGTCGAACTCCCACAGCTCGTTGCCGTGAGAGCGCCACCACTGGCCCCCGGCGTCCCGGCTCTCGTACTCGAACCTGACCGCGATGCGGTTCTCGGTGAAGCACCAGAGGTTCTTCCGGAGCCGGTAGTCGAGCTCGCGGGACCACTTGCGCCTGAGAAAGTCCCTTATGGCCTCCCTGCCCTCGAAGAACTCGTCGCGGTTGCGCCACCTGGAGTCTTCTGTGTAGGCGAGTGCTACTTTCTCCGGATCCCGGGTGTTCCAGGCGTCCTGGGCCTTCTTTACCTTCTCCCTGGCCGCCGCCTCGTCGAACGGCGGCAGCGGCGGGCGGGTCTGCTGATCCATGCTCTGCTCCTCCTGTTTGCTTCTCCCCTATGTTTTCACAAACTGGCCGGCTCTACCCGGAAGCCTTCTCCGCCCCGCGCGGCGTGCGGTTTACCAGGTAGATGCCGGAGACGACGAGGGCGGCGCCGGCGAGGAGCGGGGGTCCGAGCGTCTCGTCGAGCACGACGGACCCTATCACGATGGCGGCGAGCGGCACCACGAAGATAAAGGAGGCGACCCGGCTCGCCTCCCCGGCCCGCACGAGGCCGAAGAAGAGCAGCCACGCCAGCCCCGTACCCACGAACGCGGAGTACAGGACGCTCCAGACGAGCGGCCCCGTCCACGAGACGTCCGACGGCCGCTCCACGAGGAGCCCGAGCGTCGTGAGCGCGGCCCCGCCCAGAAGAAACGGGAGGGCGACCGCCCACAGCGTCGAGATGCGGGCCTCGTGCTTCTTGAACCCGACCGTTCCGAGCGCCCAGGACATCGCGGAGGCCACCCCGGAGACCACGCCAACCAGCGTCACCTCCCCCGCCGCGTCCAGCAGGCCGGCCGAGCTCACGGCCACGATGCCGGCGAAGCCGAGCAGGAGGCCGGCGATCTTGGTCCCGGTCAACGGCTCGCTGAGGACCGTCCACGCCAGGACGCCGACGAGTATGGGCTGGAGGTAGATCAGCACCGCCGCCGTCCCGGAGGGCAAATACAGCACCGCGAACGTCTGCGCGCCGATGAACAGCACGACGTTGAACACCCCGAGGAACGCGAAGACCCGCCAGTCCCGCCTGAGGTTCGGGTCCCCACCCCACACGAGCGCCACCAACGTCAGGATGACCCCGGAGAGCAGGCTACGCCCGCCGGCGAAGAGGACCGGAGGGGCGTAGTCCAACCCCACCTTCACCACCGAGAAGGCCGAGCTCCAGGCGAGCACGAGCGCCACGAACGCCAGCACCCCGAAACGGCGCCTTCCGAAGAGCCTCAAGTCAGGGCGTGTTGTCGCGGCGCGGTGAGATCAAAGCCCCGATAGCTTACTACGCGCCCACGGGGCCGCGCCGCCCCTTCAGGCGTAGAAGTTCCGGACCCAGCGGTGGTTCTTCAAGAGCCGCGCCTGGTCTTCCGGCAGTCCCTCGCCGTCGCCGACGCGCATGTTCCGCTCGACGTTGCGGACGGAGCGCATGCCGGGGATCACGGTCGAGACCGCCGGGTAACTGAGGATGTACCGGAGGGCTATCTCCGCGATCTCATCCTCCGTGACGCCGAGCTCTGTGACGATGGCCCGCACCCGCTCCCGGACCTCCCGCTTGCGGTCGTCGCGGAAGTAGTGGTTGCGGAAGTCGCCCTCGTCGAACTCCGTCTCCGGCGTGATGGCGCCGGTCAGGGCGCCCTCGTCGAACGGGACGCGCACGATCACGCCGACGCCGTGCTCCCGGCAGGCGGGCAAGAGTACGTCCTCCGGGCTCTGGTCGAAGACGTTGTAGATCACCTGCACGGTGTCCACGAGTCCGGTCTCGATGAGCTTTATGGCGTTGGCCGGCTGGTGGTCGTTGATGGAGACGCCGAAGTGGCGGATCTTGCCCTCGCTCTTCAGGGCCTCCACCGCCTCCTGCCAGTCCCCCTCGCCGAGCCACTCGTCCTGCCAGACGTGGAACTGCTGGACGTCTAGGGTCTCCAGGCCGAGGTTTCCCAGGCTCGCCTCGGTGCAGTTCCTCACGTAGTCGCCGGGGAAGACTTCGTCCGGGTGGAGCCCCGAGGGTGCGGGCCACTGCAGGTTCTTCGGTGGGATCTTGGTGGCGACGTGGATAGTCTCGTCCCGCTCCTCGACGATCTTGCCGACGAGGCGCTCGCTGTGTCCTTCCCCGTAGGCCAGCGCCGTGTCTATGAAGGTCAGGCCGAGGTCCACAGCCCGGTTGAGGGCCTTCAACGACTCCTCGTCCCTGGCTCCGAGCCACGCGTCGCCGGCGATACCCCACGCCCCGTAGCCGATCTCCGAGACTTCGAGACCCGTCCGGCCGAGCTTTCTGTAGTTCACGCGAACCTCCATCTGTACCAAAAGGCGGATGACTCGCCTACTTACCACGAGGGGGAGGGCGCGAAACAGGGCCAGGCCGGTCTTCGTCCGCCGTCTCTGGCTCTCTCTGGCGCGGGCGGGTTGAAACCCGCCCCTACGGGGACGTCGCGGTCTGGCGCGAAGGTATCGTCGAGCGGCGGGCCGAAATACCGCGGGGTTACCGCTATATAATGCTTACATGATGAGGGGAGGATAGCGGTGCGGGTTCTGAACAGGCGCCAAGAGGCGCTGGTGGAGCGGGAGCGGGCGCTTCTGGGGCGCCTCGCGGACTTTCTCGTCGGCTTCGGGGCGCCGGGAGAGGACGTGGAGATCTCGCGCCGGGCGCTCTCGGACCTCGAAGAGCTGTTCCTGCTGGTCATCGTCGGAGAGTTCAACTCCGGTAAGAGCGCGTTCGTCAACGCCCTGCTCGGGGCGGAGGTCTCTAGAGAAGGCGTCACGCCGACGACGGACAGGATCACGCTGCTCAGGCACGCGGACGAGCCCGAGGAGCGGGAGCGGCGGGACGGGGTTCTGGAGCGGGGGCACCCGAACGAGTTTTTGCGAGAGGTCGCCATCGTGGACACGCCGGGGACTAACGCGATCATCCGCCACCACGAGGAGCTCTCCCGCGGCTTCGTACCCCGTAGCGACCTGGTCATCTTCGTCACCAGCGCCGACAGGCCCCTGACGGAGAGCGAACGCGGGTACCTGGAGCTCGTCCGCGACTGGGGGAAGAAGATCGTGCTCGTCGTCAACAAGGCCGACCTGTTGGGCGAAGAAGAGAAGGTCGAGCAGGTTCGCCGTTTCGTCGAGGAGGGCCTCCGCTCGGCCCTTGGCCTCTCCCCGCCCATCTTCTTTGTCTCCTCCCTGCTGGCCCGCCGGGGGAAGGACGCGACGAGCGTCATGGAGCGCGACGCCCTGATGGGGGTGAGCGGCTTCGACGACCTCGAAGCCTACGTCCATGACCTGCTGGACGAGGAGGGCCGCGTGCGGCTCAAGCTCCAGAGCCCTTTAGGCCCCGTCGAGGAGCTCGCCCGGCGCTACAGGGGGGCCGTCGAGGAGCGCCTGAACCTGCTCGAAGACGACTTCAGGACCTCCGAGAACGTCGAGGCCCAGCTCGCGCTCTACACCGAGGACATGGGGCGGGACTTCGAGGCCAGGCTGTCGGAGATAGAGAACATCGTGCTCAAGATGGGCGAGCGGGGGGATGCGTGGCTGGAGGAGAACATCCGGCTGCTCAACGTGCGGGAGCTCTTTCGCGAGGAGAAGGTCCGCCGGCGCTTTGAGCGGGAGGTCGTGGCAGACACGGAGAAACTGATCGACGAGCGGGTGGACGAGCTCGTCGATTGGATGGTCGAGCGTAACTACCGGCAGTGGCGGACGGTCGTCGAGTACGTCGAGCGCCGGCGCAACGCGAGGTACGACGAGGAGATGATCGGGGAGGTCAAGGACCACTTCGAGCACGACCGCGGCAAGCTCCTGCGCTCGGTCGGCGCGACGGCCCAGGACGTCGTCAGCGGCTACGACCGCGAGCGCGAATCCGAGCTCTTGGCGAATTCCATCCAGACCGCCGTCGCAAGGACCGCCGCCATCGAGGCCGGCGCTTTAGGCATCGGGGCCGTCGTCGTGGCGCTTGCAACCACGCGCTTCCTGGACGCCACGGGCGTCATCGCCGCCGCCATCATCGCGGGCTACGGCCTCTTCGTGCTCCCGAACCGGAGGCGCAAGGCCCGGCAGGACTTCAGGGAGAAGACTGACGCTCTCCGGAGGCGCCTCGGCGAGGTCGTGCGCCGCCAGTTCTCAACCGAGCTAACCCGCTCGGTCGAGGGTATGCGCGAGGCCATAGCCCCGTACACCCGCTTCGTCCGGACCGAGCACGCCCGTATGTCGCGCGCGGGGGAGGACCTCGCCGAGATAGACGACGAGGTGGACGCGCTCAAGAGGGAGATCTCCACCCCCGACGACGACCCCAGAGACGCCTGAGAAATCCCCCCGAATCGCCGTGATGCTCTACATCATCGGTGCTATGATTCGCCTTCCTTAGAGGTAAGGGGGGAGAAAAACGCGCACATATTGCGGCCCTCGCCGCCGGGCACCCCTACGTCTGGGGTGGGGCCAGAGATCCAACACGTCGCCAGAGACGCCGCCCCGGTGGGCCAGAGAGCCCGCGCGGTGCGGCTGCCCCGCATGCCGGGGCTCGACGGGCTGCGGGCGCTGGCGGTGGTGGCCGTGCTCTTCTACCACGCGGGCCTGGGCTGGATGCCCGGCGGGTTCCTAGGGGTGGAGGTCTTCTTCGTCATAAGCGGCTACCTGATCACCGCGCTGCTGGTGGCCGAGTGGCGCCAGCGGGGCCGCATAGACCTCGCGGCGTTCTGGATGCGGCGCGCGAGGAGGCTCCTTCCGGCGCTCTACCTCGTCGTCGTGGCGACGCTGGCCTACGCCGTGGTCTTCCTGCCCGGTGAGTTGGCGGGGCTCCGGGGGGATGCGCTCTCGGCGTTCGGGTACTTCACGAACTGGTATTTGATCTTCGGCGACGAGTCGTACTTCGAGGCGATGGGACGTCCCGCGCTGCTCCGGCACCTCTGGTCGCTGGCCGTCGAGGAGCAGTTCTACCTGCTCTGACCCCCCGTCGTCGCCGCGGGTATCATCCTCGGCGCCCGGCGCTGGCGCCTGCGGCGCCTGATGTTCGTCTCGCTCGCCGTGGCGGGCGCCTCGGCGCTCCTGATGGCCGCCCTTTACGCGCCGGAGATAGACCTCTCCCGCATCTACTACGGCACCGACACCCGCGCCACGGGCCTGCTCCTCGGGGCCGCCCTGGCCTTCGTCTGGCGCCCGGGCGAACGCCGCCCCGCGGGGGCCTACGCCCGCCTGAAATCGCGCGGGCCCCGTCCCGGCGGGCGGTTCCTGCGCAGGTGGGGCTGGATGCGCCCCGTCCTGCTCGACATCGTGGGGCTCGCAGCCCTGGCCGGGCTCGTGATCTTCTGCCTGCGCCTCGACGAGTTCCAGCCGCTCCTGTACAAGGGGGGTTTCGCCTCGGTCGGCCTGACCACCGCCGCCCTCGTCGCGGTCGTCGCCCATCCCAAGGCGCGGGTCGGGACGCTACTGCTCGGTTGGCGACCCCTTCGCTGGGTGGGGGAGCGCTCCTACGGCATCTACCTCTGGCACTGGCCGGTCTTCATGGTCACCCGCCCCGGCCTCGACGTGCCGCTCGACGGCTGGAAGCTCCTCGCGCTGCGGCTGGCCGTCACCATTCTTCTGGCCCACCTCTCCTACCGCTGCGTCGAGCAGCCCATCCGCCACGGCGCCCTCTCTCGCGCCTGGCGCGCGTTCTGGCGCGCGTTCAGGCGCGCTGACAGGCCATTCCGCCGCGGCCTCGCGCTCCGCTGGGCCGGCTACGCCACGCCCGTCTTCGCCCTGTGCGTCGTGGTCGGCGTCGCCGTCGCGCGGGCGGAGGCCCCTGCGCCGCCGGCCTACCTCGCGACGCAGGAGATCCACACGGCCACAGAGCCCGCCCCGGAGGAAAAGCCGCCGCAGAACGCGCCGCCGCCAGAGACAAAGAACCGCCAGGAGGCCTCGACGGAGCCCGCTCCGAGAGAAGATGCAGCAGAAGGCAAGAGAGGCTCGGGGACGGATGCATCCGGGACGGAAGACAAACGGAGCACCAGGGAGAACGCACAGGAGGCTGAGAAGGACGGGGCGGCGCCCGCCGCTACGGGGCCGGTGAGCGCCATCGGCGACTCGGTGATGCTCGGGTCGGTGGGCCCGCTCCAGAATGAGGTGGAGCTCTCGGTCCTCGACGCGGAGGTCGGCATGCAGGTCCCCTACGCCGTGGACGTGCTCCGTTCGCGCAGGGCCGCAGGCCAGCTCGGGGAGACCGTGGTCGTCCACCTCGGCAACAACGGCGCCTTCACGCGCGGCCAGTTCGAGGAGAT
>CADCUW010000185.1 GCA_902805985.1 uncultured Rubrobacteraceae bacterium | reverse complement strand
CGCTCGGCCGGACCCTCGTCGAGAGAGACACAACCCTCGTCTACGGCGGCGGCCACGTCGGCCTGATGGGTGTTGTCGCCGACGCCGCGCTGGAGGCGGGCGGCGAGGTGATAGGCGTCATGCCCCGTGCCCTCGTGGATCGCGAGATCGGCCACACAGGCCTCACGAAGCTCCACGTCGTCCAGTCCATGCACGAGCGCAAGGCTCTGATGTCTAGACTCTCCGAGGGCTTCATCGCCCTCCCGGGCGGCAACGGCACCCTGGAGGAGTTCTTCGAGGTCCTGACCTGGGCCCAACTCGGCGAGCACTACAAGCCCTGCGGCCTCCTCAACGTCTCAGGCTACTACGACCCGCTGCTCGCCGTCTTCGACCGGATGGTGGACCGGGAGTTCTTGAAGCAGGAACACCGAGAGCTCGTCCTGGTGGAAGAGGACCCGGCGTCTCTCCTGAGAGAGTTCGATGCCTACGAACCGCCCAAGACCATCAAGTGGATCGGCCCCTCCGATACGTAAGGCAACCTTTGGTCTTCGGGTCCGTAATTGTGGCGGAACCCCTACTCACCGGAAGCGGGAAAACGAGGATCAGATGCAACGTCCAAGCCCGGCGTCTTCTTCGGATGGCGGCCTCGTGCCGCGAGAGTTGGCAGCGAGGCTGCTCGAGTCGCACTACCCGTATAGGGCGACCGGTGAGAGCCCTCTCCTCTTTGCGGGGAGCCTGCCGGAAGACGTGCCGTTCCGGCCACACATACCCGAGGGGTTCGTCCTCGTGGGCAGCGCGCGGTTCGACGTGCCGGGAAGTCGGCGTATGGTCGAGGTCGTGCTCGACACTACCCTCCCCGCGGCGCGGGTGCGCGACACGTACCGGGCGTTGCTCTCCGATGAGGGATGGGAAGAGGAGAACCTGGACGGTCCCGGCGGTGGGGGCTTCGCGCGAGGTCCCCGGGGCTTCCTGATCTCCCTCGGACGCACCCTGGGCCGCTCGCGGCGGGCGGCGGTCGACGTTCCCGGCCTCTCGACGGTTTTCCGCGACGCCCGACGCCAGACCCTGATCGTCAGCGCCGAAGAACGCAGGAGGGCGCCCACCGACGTGCGGTTGCGCCTGCTCACCAGCCGGGGCCCGCTTCACCGCCGTCACCGCAACGATCCCGAGGCGCTCTTCGTCCTACCCATCTTGACCCCGCCCCCGCACGCCCAGGTTTCCGACGAAACCTTACACACGGGCCACCTAGCCCCGCCGTTCGCGGCCCGAACGACAGGAGGAAGCTACGGCGGCCACGGCTGGGAGCACGACGGCGCCTACTCCTTCGCCGCCCTGGAGTCCGACCTGGACCTCCCGTCCATCACGGTCCACTACGCGGACCAGTTGGAAGCCACCGGCTGGTCCGGAACGGGCGAAGGGCGGGACGGCCCGCAGGCGTGGAACACCTGGGCATTCTCGGATAACGAGGGCCACCCGTGGGAGGCGGCGTTAACCATCCTGCACCTGCCAAGGACCCCCCGCAGGTACCTACTCAACCTCCGCGCCGACCGGACACCCATCCCGTAGCGGGCAAAGAGCAGCGGCCAACCACCAGAGAACCGGTGGCTGACCGCTGAAGGCCGACCGCTCTAGGCGACGGTCAGCGTGTGTCCCTGCTCCTTGTAGCGAGCAGCCATGTCCTGGAGGGAGATCGGGTCGTAGTCCCTGGCGTGGCCGGCCTGGCCGAAAGCTTCCATGCGGGCCTTGACGACCCCCTGCATGGCCGCGCGCGCCGGCTTGAGGTAGTAGCGCGGGTCGAACTCGCCCGGGTCTTCGGCGAAGGCCTTGCGGATGGCGCCGGTGGCGGCGAGACGCAGGTCGGTGTCCACGTTGATCTTACGGACGCCGTGCTTGATGCCTTCCTGGATCTCCCGCACCGGAACCCCGAAGGTCGGCCGGATCTCGCCACCGTACTGGTTGATGGTGTCCACGAGCTCCTTTGGCACGCTGGAGGAGCCGTGCATGACGAGGTGCGTGGTTGGAAGCCGCTGGTTGATCTCCTCGATGATGTTCATGGCGAGCACGTCCCGGTCGGGCTCGCTGGTGAACTTGTAGGCCCCGTGGCTCGTCCCGATGGCGACTGCGAGCGCGTCCACCCCCGTCCGCTCCACGAACTCGACGGCCTGGTCCGGGTCCGTCAGATGGACCTCGCCGGAGCCGACGCCGTCCTCAATGCCCCCCAGGGTACCTAGCTCGCCCTCGACCGTGACGCCGGCCTCATGGGCCATCTCGACGACCTCGCGGGTGACGCGCACGTTGTACTCGAAATCTGCGGGCGTCTTGCCGTCGTCCATCAGCGAGCCGTCCATCATCACGCTCGTGAAGCCGAGGTCTATGGCGCTCTTGCAGGTCTCGGGCGAGTTGCCGTGGTCCTGGTGGAGTGCCACCGAGATCTCAGGGTAGACCTCCGCCGCCGCCTCCATGAGGTGATAGAGAAAGCGGTCATTGGCGTACTTCCTGGCCCCGCGGGAGGCCTGGATGATTACCGGGGACTCCGTCTCCCGGGCGGCCTCCATGATCGCCTGTACCTGCTCCAGGTTGTTTACGTTGAACGCCCCGACGCCGTATTTGCCCTTCGCGGCCTCGTCGAGAAGCTGACGCATCGTTACCAGTGCCATCCGGGATCCTCTCCCCTCGCGTGCTGACATACTCTTGCTGCGCAAACGTCCAGTATAGCGGCTCGTCCCGCCGTCGGGCAAAGAGAAGGGCGCCCCCGAGGGGGCGCCCGCCTTGAGTCGCTCTGTGGTGGCCCTAAGCCGGGTCGACCGAGACGCGGTCGGCCTCGACGACGTAGCGGACGTACCAGTTCGGGCCCATCGTCCAGTAGTCGCCGTAGTCCTCGATGCAGGTCTGGAGCGAGATCATGTCCCGCCCCGGCTGCGGCGCGGTGACGTAGGTCTCGTTCGGGAGGACCTCCTTGAAGCCGGTGACCTCGTAGGTGTAGACGGTGAGGTTCTCGTCGTAAAGGTAGATCTTGTCCCCGAGCGCCAGGTTCGGCAGGTTGTAGAACTGGTGGTCGCTCGCCGTCCCGGGGTAGCCCAGCCTGTGCGCCGCGATGTACGTGTTGGCGTCATCCTGCCACGGGAACGCCGACGAGGGGAGCTTTATGGCGCCCGCGTCCATCGCTGCCATGGACTCGTCGTTGGCGATGTAGTTATCGTTCAGGCCGAGCGCGGGTATGTCCATCCACAAATCGTTGGTCGCGGGCTTCGGTATCGGCGGCGGCCCCGTAGCCTGCTCGGGCTCACTCTGCGCCTTCTCGGCCTCGTCCCCGCCACCGGAGGACTGGGCCTGAGCCTTCTCCTCCCCGGCAGCCCTCTCTTCTTCAGCGACCTTCTCCTCTTCGACGGCCGCCTTCTGCTCTTCGGACCGGACCTCAGCGGCCTCCACCTGTGCCACGGCCTCGGGCGCACGGTCAACCGCCGGCGCATCCACCCTCTGAACGGGCCCGGTCTCGGCGCTCGCCGCCGACAGGTTGGTCACGGGCCTCAGGGATGAAAACATGATCGCCCCGACCACCACGACGGCCAACGACACCAGCAGCACGAAACCCGCCCGCTGACGCCGCCTCCTGAATATTCGCCGGTCCGATCTTTTTCCCACTTATCCCCTCCGTCTATAGCAGTCGCCGCAAATAAAACCGTTGGGACTTCTATCCGCGCGGCATTTTATCAGCCACCTTCGCAAAGTGGTAGACGGAAACTCAACAGTTCTTAATACTTGTACATTTTGCTACACACGTTGGACACGAGGCGCGGGGTCCTGTCCGGCGATCGTTCCGGGGTGGTCAGGACGGGTCGATAGGTTAATATTAGGGCCTTGTCCGCGGTCGTTGGCAGGCGTTCGGCGGGTCTCCGGGGCCTGCGTTCATTCCGATTACACAGAGGGGCTTGCGGTTGAACACGGAGACCAGGATGACGGCCAAGGGCGGCGCGGGGACGTCGACGCTGGTCGGGCGCGGGCTCAGGAAGAGCTACGGCGACTTCGAGGCCGTGAAGGGCGTTGACTTCGAGGTCTTCCCCGGGGAGTGCTTCGGCTTTCTAGGTCCCAACGGGGCCGGCAAGACCTCGACGATGAAGATGATCTACGCCGCCGCCGAGCCGACGGGCGGCGAGCTCTCGGTCGTCGGGCTCGACGTTACGCGCCACGACCGGGAGGTCAAGCGGCGCATCGGGGTGGTCCCGCAGGAGAACAACCTCGACGAGGGCCTCAAGGTCAGGGAGAACCTGCTCGTGTACGGCCGCTACTTCGACCTGCCGCGCAAGGTCGTCGCCCAGAGGGCCGACGAGTTGCTCGAGTTCGTGCAGCTCACCGAGAAGGCCGAGGAGAAAGTCGAGGCGCTCTCCGGGGGGATGAAGCGGCGGCTCTTGATCGCGCGCGCCCTCGTCAACGACCCCGACCTCGTCGTGCTCGACGAGCCGACCACGGGCCTCGATCCCCAGGCCCGCCACCTCGTCTGGGACAAGCTGCGGGAGCTTGCGAGGGCTGGCAAGACCCTGATCCTGACGACGCACTACATGGAGGAGGCCGCCAGGCTCTGCGACCGGCTCGTCATCATGGAGGGCGGCGACATCATCGCCGAAGGTTCCCCGGCAGAGCTGATTCGAGAGTACGTCAGCCCGCAGGTGCTCGAGTTCCGGTCGGATGCGACCTCGCTCGAAGAGCTGCGTCCCTTACTCGAAGACGTGGCCGACAGCGTCGAGGAGGGCGGGAGCGTCGAGACGCTCGTCGCGTTCACCCACGACGCCCACGCGGTCACAGAGCGGGTCCACCGGTCCGGGATCAGGGTCGAGAACACCGTGCACCGGGAATCGGGGCTTGAGGACGTGTTCATGCGGCTCACGGGTAGAAGGTTGGCGGACTGATGCTGGGCAGGATCAAAGTCCCCTCGCCCCGCGGCGCGTTCCGGGTGTGGCAGCGCAACCTGACCATCTTCAAGAAGTACTGGAAGAGCATCATGTTCCCGAACTTCGTGGAGCCGCTTCTGTATCTCGGGGCTTTGGGGCTAGGGCTCGGGGCGTTTATCCAGCAGGGCGGGATCAACGGCCAGGAGTACGTGGCGTTCATAGCTCCCGGGCTGCTGGCGAGCAACGCCATGTTCGCCGCCTCCTTCGAGAGCACCTTCGACACCTTCGTAAAGCTCAGGTTCGACAAGGTCTACGACGCGATCATCACCACCCCCGTCAACGCCGAGGACGTGGTGGCCGGCGAGTACCTGTGGGCCGGCACCAGGAGCGCGCTCTACGGGACGGCGTTCTTGCTCGTGCTCGTGGCGCTTGGTCTCGTCAGTTCGCCGTGGGCCGTGCTCATACCGCCGGCGCTGCTCGTCATCGGGATCATGTTCAGCGTCATGGGGACCTTGTTTACGAGCCTGATCCACCAGATCGACTACTTCTCGTACTACTTCACGCTCGTCATCACGCCGCTCTTTCTCGTCTCGGGCATCTTCTTCCCCGTGGACGACTTCCCGGCCCCGGTGCCGCAGGTCGCGTGGTTCACGCCGCTCTACCACGCGGTCAACGTGTGCCGGGCGCTCGCCACGGGACCCACGCCGGCGGTGCTCATAGACGTGGCCTGGATCGTCGTCTTCACCGGCGTGCTCGCGCTCGTGCCGATCCAGATCATGCGCCAGCGCCTGATCGGCTAGAGTCTCCGGTCTGATAGGATGCTTGCATGAAGGCCGAGCAGTTCACCGTACGCCTCGCCACCGCGGAGGACGACCCGGCAATAGCCGCGCTCGTGGTGGATGGTTTCCTGGACAAGTTCCGGCCCATCTTCGGCTCCCGAGTGGACCGGGCGCTCCGGATCATGGAAAAGTGGGTCGCCCTCGAGCACATCTCCGGCGGGGTCACGTCCCTGGTAACGGAGGGATACTCCACCTCGGAGTTGGCCGGTAGCGTCGGCGTCCGCACGGCCCCTTCCCGCGAGGACGTCCTCGCCCGCGGCCTCTGGCGGGCGCTGAACCGGAACCTCGGCCTGCCGCGCACCCTCTGGGCGACGACCCTCCTCTCCTACCCGCGCTACTCGTACAGAGCCTCCGAAGCCTACGTCGAGCGGCTCGTGATCTCCCCCGCCTTCAGGCGTCAGGGGATCGCCCGGCTCTTGCTGACGGCCGCCGAAGACCTGGCCCGCGAGTCGGGCAAGGAGTCCGTGGGCCTCCATGTCAGCGGCAACAACCTCGGCGCCCTTCGCCTCTACGAAGCGGAAGGCTACGTGGAGGCCGGACGCCAGAGATCCTTCCTGACCGGCTACTTCCTCGACATCCGCGAGTGGCTGTACCTGAGAAAAGAATTGTAGAGACACTGGCTGTCGGCGCGTGTTCCGGAGATGTATCCCGGCATGCGCCTCAGGCGCGTGAAGGGCCGTTCGGGCTATCGGGGGCCTCGTCTTCCGGGCCTTCGGGGGGTTGGCTTCGCCGGGGTTGCCGGCGGGGTTCCGGCCAGTCGAAGAGGTCTGCGGGGAGTTCGGGGATCGGGCCGTCGGCCGAGGTCGCGCGGCGGTCCCTGTCGCGGAGTCGTTTCTCCGGGGGTTCAGGGGCGGGGCTCTGGCCGTCGTGGTCTCCGGCCCGGTAGCTGCCGTCTCTCTTGCGGTGGATCCTCGGCGGGCCGTTCGGTTCCGGCGAGACGTCCTCGATCGGGTACTCCACGGTTGGGTCGGCCGTGTCGTCCGTATCACCGTAAGGGCCGGTGGACCGTAGATCGTCCCCGTTCTCCGAGAAGGGGAGGTTCTGGCCGTCTTCCGGGAAGTCTTCTCCTTCGAAGTCGTCAGCGGGAGGCGGCGCGGAC
>CADCUW010000184.1 GCA_902805985.1 uncultured Rubrobacteraceae bacterium | reverse complement strand
CCTCCAGGAAGTCGTCGAGGCCGTCAAGAACAGCTGAAAACATACGGGGCCGGGAGAGAGTTCTCTCCCGGCCCCGCCTTTCGAGACCCGCTCCGCCGGTGGCGGTGTGGGATCCTTATCCCGCACTCGCTGTCCGATAGGTGTGGCCAGCCCTTCGACGTCCGTACCCTGGGCGCCGATCCTGCCGATCCGGGCGATCCTGCCGGAGCCGAGGTTGACCCTGTAGAACATCGAGTTCATCATCGGCTGCAGGGAAGCGTAGCCCTCGTCGCCGGCGGGAGAGGTAGCCGCGGGTGAAGATATCGAACCCGCGGCTACCTCTTGACGTTCCTTCCGAGCATGCCCCCGGTAACGAGCGTCCCGTCGTTGGGCGGGGGTCTAGCTCGGATATATCGTTGGTGGCCGGGTCGATGTGGTAGAGCTCTGTGGCGCCCCCGAAGCCTTCCGGCCGGGAGTTCCTGTAGGCCACACTCGTTGTCTACGGAGGCGATGTTGGAGCAAGGCACGCGGCAAAGCGCCGGATAGTGACGAGCGGTAGGTGTCTACGCTTGCCGAGAGCGGGCCACACACGTACGAGGCCCGCCAAGGAGACGTCGGCATGGTCGTCTTCGACGGGTTGTCTGATCTCCAGGAGGACCAGGGGTACCAGCTGTGGGTGGGCCACGGCGGCGAGGTGGAGAGCGAGGAGATTTTCGTGCCGACGGACGCCGATCGAAGCTCCTACCACAAGTTGCTCTCCCCCGGGGCTTCGCCGAGTACGACTACGTGGGGATCTCGAAGGTCCCGGAAGGCGGCACCGAGGAGCCGCCGCCTGCCTCGGACCCCGACCGGGTGGTACAGACCAAACTCTAGCGCCACCACCCGGCGGGGGAGATGATCACCGCAAGGGGCTCACGGTATCTATTACCTGCTCGGTGATCCCACCGGCGAGGGTGGCCCTGTCGGGTTCGACCGGTCTTGCCCCTTGAGGGTTGGGTCCGGCAGACGCCGGCGGGGCGCTGGCCGATCCTGATTCTGTTCCGGGGCTTTCGACCTCGAGGACGGAGGTAGCGCCGGCGTCGGACGGCGCGCTCGTAGACGCGGCGGCCGCTGGCGCGTCGGTCGCCGGCTCCGGGCTCGATGGCGCGGGGCTCACCGAAGCGGGGCCCACCGAAGCGGGGCTCACCGAAGCGGGGCTCACCGAAGCGGGGGTGGAGGCGGTGGAAGCTGAGGCGGTGGAAGCTGAGGCGGTGTTGGAAGAAGACGGCGACATTGGGACGAACTCCACGTCGCCGAAGGGGGAGGATGCCTGCGACGACGCGTCCTGATCGTCTTTCTCGCCTTCGTCCTTGCTCTCCTCGTCGCTCCTGGGCGCTTCAGGTTCGTCGTCCTCTGACCGGTCTTGCTTGTTGCCGGACGCACTGGCTCCGTCGTTCTCTACGCCGTCGTCCCCGTCTTGCAGGTTTCCTGTGAGGGCTATCTCGGAGGGTGCTGCTTCGGGCGTCGAGGGCTCGCGCACCTGGGATACGGGCGATTCGTCGCCCTGGGCGACGGCGGCGACGAGGGTCATCACCGCGAGGATGGAGATCAGGATCACACCAATGCCGAGGAACAACTGGTCGAAACCGACGGCCCAAGCCGGCGCGGCCTCGTACTCGTCGTCTTCGCCCGGGGTTCCCCCGAGCGTCGCGAGCTGGGCGGGGACGTCGGGTTCGGCCGGCCGGACCAGCCGGGCCTTGAGCTGCCGGGAGAGGGCCGCCCCGTCCAGGCCGAGAAAGTCCGCGTAGGTCTTGAGGGAGCCGAGGACGTAGACGGCCGGCAGCACGTCGAACTCTTCACGTTCTAGGTCGCGGAGGTAGCGGGACCGGATCCTGGTCTCCTGCTCGACCTGCCGGAGGGAGAGACCCCTGCTCTGCCGGGCCATCTCCAGGCTCCGGCCTATCTTCGGTTCCACCGGCGGTTCTCTGTTCTCGCCGCTCATTACCATCCAGGCCTGTTGAGTGCAACGACCGCAGACGAACCTGCGCCCCCCGGCCAGGTGATTGCCGCCACATGATACCCCGGATAGCACGCTTCGACTACGCTTGTCAGCACGCCTCCGGTCTGACGGCCTCCGGCTTTCAGCTTTCTACCGCGCAGAGTCCGACCGGGCCGCGCATCGCGCAACGGCTCGAAAGTCGGGAGGCGTAACGTCCACAGACGACCGGCTGAAAGCCGCCGTCAGGCGGCGTGCCGAGAGCGGAGGCCTTGGCCGGAGCAAGCGCGACGACCGAGGGGAGGAGCCAGCCTGAGCGTGCTACCCGCGTTGCCTCTCCACGTAACGCAAGATCCCGGCGGTCAGCATCTCGTAGTTGCCGGCGAGGTCGTAGTGTTCGGACTCCTCGGGGGCGGCGCCCTCGGCGAGCATCTCGGCGTCGCCCTTTATCCTGAGCTCCTCGGATATCTCCTCGCGCGAAGCCCCCTCGTTGGACCGCCCCTCGACGAAGAGGAGCCAGTCCTGGAGGCGTTGCTCCAGCTCGGAGAGGTGCCGCTCCACGTCGTCGTAGCCGCCAAAGTGGGTGGGATGGAGGGTGCGGGGGGAGATCTTGCGGATCTTCTCGATGCTCCGCACCCAGGCCTCGACGTCGATCTCGGGCGGAGGGGTCGGCGGCCGGACGTAGGATTGCCCCGGCAGCCGGATGCCGGCCACGTCCCCCGCGAAGAGCGAGCCCGAGTCGGGCTCCAGGTACGCCAGGTGGTGGTAGGCGTGGCCCGGCGTGTCGTGGGCGACGAGACGCCCGCCCGCAACCTCGACCTCTTCTCCATCGCCCAGGATCACGAGCCTCTCCTCCGGCACCGGGCGCGTCTCACCCCAGAGCTCCTCCATCCTCTCGCCGTAGATCCTGGTCGCGCTCTTGACGAGCTTGGAGGGGTCCGCCAGGTGCGGGTACCCGAGTTCGTGCACGTAGAAAGTCGCGTTGGGCAGGAGCTCGGCCAGATGACCCGAAGCCCCCGCGTGGTCGAGGTGGATGTGCGTCAGGAGGACCCGGTTTACGTCCTCGGGGGAGACGCCGTTTGCCTTCAGGCCGCTCTGGAGGTGTTCCAGGCAGGTCGTCGGCCCCGCCTCGACGATCGCCGCCGATCCCTCGCCGACAAGAAGGAAGGAGGCTATGACCCTCTCCGTCCCCAGAAAGTTCAGGTCTATCGTCTCTACCTTCATTGCGTCCCCTCCCGGCGTCGTCAGCCCGGAGATTATAACCATGCGCTTTGTTAGACTTCCGGCTCCGGAAGGAGAAGGAAAGGACGCCCCGTTTTGGACCTGAACCTCATGCGCGAGCTGTCGGTGGAGACGGAGTCGAAGATCGTGCTCCTCGTCGTGGACGGGCTCGGCGGCCTCCCGATGGAGCCGGGCGGCCAGACGGAGCTCGAGGCGGCGAACACCCCCAACCTCGATCGGCTGGCCGCCCGCTCGGACCTCGGCCTCTCCCGTCCGGTGGCCGCCGGGGTGAGCCCCGGCAGCGGGCCGGGCCACCTGGGACTCTTCGGCTACGACCCTCTCCACTTCCAGGTCGGACGCGGCGTCCTCTCGGCCCTCGGGGTCGGCATCGACCTGCAGAAGAGCGACCTCGCCGCGCGGATAAACTTCGCCACCCTGGACGAAGCCGGTAAGATCTCCGACCGCCGCGCGGGCCGCATCCCCTCGGAGAAGGGCGAGGAGCTCGTAAAGCTCCTCAACGAGAACCTGAAGCTCGACGGCGCCGAGGTCTCCATCGTCCACGAGAAGGAGTACCGGGCGGTCGTCGTCTTCCGGGGCGAGGGGTTCTCTGGCGAGCTCTCCGACACCGACCCCCAAAGGGTCGGCCTCGTCCCCCTACCCGTCGAGCCCCACGACGGCTCCCCCGAGGCCCGCAAGAGCGCAGACCTCGCGAACTCCTTCGTGGAGAAGGCGAACGAGATCCTATCCGACCAGCACCCGGCGAACACGGTCCTTTTGCGCGGCTTCGGGATGCACCCTGCCCTCCCCTCCTTTGAGGAGGCCTACAAGCTGAACGCCGCCGCCATCGCCAGCTACCCCATGTACAAGGGCCTCGCCCGCCTCGCGGGGATGGAGCTTCTTCAAGAGGGCGAGGGTATCCCGGGCGAGTTCGAGACGCTGAAGAACAGCTGGGACGACCACGACTTCTTCTTCATCCACATCAAGCCGACGGATGCTGCCGGCGAGGACGGCGACTTCGACCGCAAGGCTTCGGTCATCGAGGAGGTAGACGCCCAGATACCGGGTCTCCTGGATCTCAGCCCCGGCGCCATGGCCGTCACCGGCGACCACGCCACCCCGGCGAAGATGAAGAGCCACTCCTGGCACGGCGTTCCCGTCCTCGTCAACTCGCCCTACACCCTCCCGACGGCGGACCGTTTCGGAGAACGCCCGTGCGCGGGCGGCACCTTGGGCGTCTTCCCGGCCGAGGAGATCATGGGCTACCTCATGGGCCACGCCCTGAAGCTCAATCGCTTCGGCGCTTGAGCGCCCGCCGGCGAAGCAGGCGTGCTGACGGGTGAAGGCCGAAGGCCGTAGCGTGCCGCCCGGCAGGCAACTGGCTTTGCTGGAACGCGAGGTGACTTCCTGCCGCGCCTGCCCCCGGCTGGTCGAGTGGCGGGAGAGGGTGGCCAGGGAGAAGCGGGCGGCCTACAGGGACTGGGAGTACTGGGGGCGGCCTGTGCCGGGGTTCGGGGACCCGGAAGCAAGGGTTATAATCTTCGGGCTCGCGCCGGCGGCGCACGGGGCGAACAGAACGGGCAGGTTCTTTACGGGGGACCGGTCCGGGGACTTTCTCTTCGGGGGGCTCCACCGGACGGGGTTCTCGGACAAGGCCTTCTCAAGGACCATAGAGGACGACGCGCGCCTCTCTGGGTTGTGGATCACGGCGGCCGTCCGCTGCGCCCCGCCGCAGAACAAGCCGACCCCCGCCGAGCGCGACGCCTGCCTCCCCTACGCCGCCCGCGAGCTGGACCTTCTCGAGGCCGAGGTGCTCGTCTGCCTCGGCGCGTTCGCCTGGGACGCCGCGCTGCGCCTTCGCAACGTCAGGCCGAAGCCGAAGTTCGGCCACGGGGCGGAGGCCCGGGCCGGAGACCTCACCCTCCTCGGCTGCTACCACCCCTCCCAGCAGAACACCTTCACCGGCGTCCTCACCCCGCCGATGCTCGACGCCGTGCTGCACCGGGCGCGGGAGCTCGCCGGCGGGGGGCGTCCGGAACACGCCTGACCAGTCGGATAAAATACACGTCCGTGAGAGACTTCTCCGACGCTAGGAGACCATCCGTGGCGTGCGCCGCGGCGTTGCTGGTCGCGCTCGTGCTCCTCCTCGGGGCCTGCTCCGGGGAGACCGGGCAGGGACCCGACGCTCCGAGAGACGAACCGGAGCCCCGGGGGGAGACCGGGTCCTCCACGCCAGACCCCGAGACCACGGCGCAAGGCCCGCCCAAGATAACCCTCGGCGAGGAGCCCGGCGGGCAGCCTGAGGTCGTGCTGCGGCTGGAGGGCGGCCCGAAGACCACATTCTCGGGCCTCTGCTCGGTCGGCGACGAGCAGAACGTGCTGGACGGCCGGGTCCCCAAGCGATTCACCTTCGACCCCGGCGAGAGGCAACTATCGTGCCGCATACAGAAGCGCGACGAAGGCCGGGGGGTGCTCAGGATCATCCTCATAGCCGGCGACACGACCCGCTCCGTCCAGCAGACCAACTCCCCGCGGGGCATCATAAACATCTCCCACAGTGGCTAGCGCTACCGGCCTCTCCCGCGCGGCAACGGTCGGTAGAATAGGCGGCCGTTGATGAAAACCGCGCGAAGAGGAGCGTATGACCATAGACCGTGACGACGCCTGGAACCTGATGTGCGAGTGGACCGAGGGCGATAGCTTGCGCAAGCACATGCTCGCCGTCGAGGCCGCGATGCGGGCCTACGCGCGCCGGTTCGGGGAGGACGAGGAGAAGTGGGGTGCTACGGGCCTCCTGCACGACATGGACTACGAGAAGCACCCTACGCCCGAGGAGCACCCGCTGGTCGGGGTGGCGGAGCTCAGGAGGCGGGGCTACCCGGAGGACGTGCTCCACGCCATAGAGGGGCACGCTGACTACCTGGACACGCCGCGCGATACGCCCATGTCGAGGACGCTCTACGCCGTGGACGAGCTCTCCGGGTTCGTCGTGGCGTGCGCGCTCATGAGGCCCGAGAGGCTCGAGGGCATGAAGGCCAAGAGCGTGCGCAAGAAGATGAAGCAGAAGAGCTTCGCCGCCGCCGTCAACCGCGAGGACATCGTGCGGGGGGCCGAGGACCTCGGGGTCGACCTCAACGAGCACATAGAGTTCGTGGCGGGCGCGCTCCGGGAGCGGGCAGACGCCTTAGGGCTCCAGCCCGAAGGCCGGTAAACCGCTCTCCGGACCTCTGCTAGGATGAGGCCCTCGTCGTCGGGTCCGTGGGAGAGAGCAGAGGAGGCGTATTGGCACGGGTGATGGTCGTCTTCGGGGGGCGCAGCGGGGAGCACGAGGTCTCTCTAGCGTCAGCCCGCGCCATAACCGTGGCGCTCAAGAGGGGCGGGCGCCACGAGGTCGTGCCGGTGGGCATAACGCGCTCGGGGCGTTGGATCTCCTCTGGCGATCCCATGCGCGAGCTCGAATCCGGGCACAAGCAGCTTCCCGACGGCTCCACCCTCGAAGTCTCCGGCCCGCCGGCCGCCGCCGGGGAGAAGCTCCCCGCCAACCTCGGCTCCGTGGACGTCGTCTTCCCCGTCCTGCACGGCCCCTACGGTGAGGACGGGACCATCCAGGGCATGCTGGAGCTGGCCGGCGTGCCTTACGTCGGCAGCGGGGTGCTCGCAAGCGCCGTCGGGATGGACAAGATCACCATGAAAAAAGTCTTCGCCCACCACGGCCTCCCACAAATCGAGTGGGTCGGCCTCACCCGCAAGGAGTGGAGGGCCGAACCCGAGGCGCAGATTCGCGAGATCGAAGGCGCTTTAGGCTACCCGTGCTTCGTCAAGCCGGCGAACCTCGGCTCCAGCGTCGGCATCGGGAAAGCCGTGGACGCCGAGAGCCTGCGCGCGGCCCTCCACGCGGCGGCGGAGCTCGACCGGCGCGTCATCGTCGAGAGGGGTGTCGACGCGCGGGAGATCGAGGTCTCGGTTCTGGGCAACGAAGACCCGGACGTCTCCGCTCCGGGGGAGATCTTCCTTCAGGGCGACGGCTTCTACGACTACGAGGCCAAGTACGTCGAGGGCGGCATGGAGCTTGGCGTCCCGGCGAAGATCCCGGCGGAGACCGCCGATGAGGTGCGCCGCGTGGCCCGCGCCGCCTTCGAGGCCGTGGACGCCGCCGGCATGGCGCGGGTTGACTTCTTCCTGGAGCGCGGCACCGACAGGTTGCTCCTCAACGAGATCAACACCATCCCGGGCTTCACCCCCACGAGCGTCTACGCCGAGCTCTGGGCCGCAAGCGGCCTCCCCTACGAGGACCTCATCGAGCGCCTGATCTCCCTCGCCCTCGAACGCCACGGGTAGCGTCGTCGGGTGCGAGACGCTATAGGCCCCGCGGGAAGTCTTCGAGATACCGCCGAAACGCGCGCGGCCGTACCGGGGAGGAAGCATTGCGCCTGCTGGGCATGACATTCGCGTCGCTGACTATGCTCTGCCTATTCTGCGCCCGTGCGCCGGTCAGAGCCGCGTACAGCGCGGGCAGGCCTCCCCCCCTCGCCATGAAATCCGCGAAGGGTTGAAGGAAATCCTCGCGCAGCCGCGTCTGGCCCAGATCTCCCCCGAAGTACACGGAGATCCCGGCGGCGTACAGGTTGACGAACAGGTACATCAGGGCGACCGGCGAGGCCGCGGCGACCGCGCCCAGCACTAGCACTCGCCACCACCGAACGCCGGAGAGTTGTCCCTCTAGACCAGCCAAGATGGGCGCAGTTTAATGTATAGGCCACCCCGGAGGAAACGCCCCGCCGCGACAATCATACTTCCGGCTCGCCATCGTCATACTTCCGGTCGATATGCAGGCCCCGCCACACGGCAGCCCGCCTGGCGGGGCGTCATAACGGGGTGGATCGCGGGGTTCGGCTTGAAGCCGGGACCATGGGGTACTTAAATGCGTGGCGTGTTCCTCGCGCTCATACAGGAAGAAGAGACCACCGGCGGCATAGGAGGCGCCGCGGACGCGGCGACCGAGAGTCTGAGCGAGACCGGCAGTCAGACGCAGACGTTCCTCGATGAGGTCGGAGCCTTCTTCGAGGGCGCCCGCGACGCCATAATCAGCCCGGAGACCATAGCCAAGCTCATCGTCGCGGCCCTCGTGGTGGCTTTGGGGGTAGTCTTCTACCGGACGCTCATCTACGGCGTGCCGCGGGTGCTGCGTTGGCGAAATCGTCGCAGGGATGAGCCGCTCGACGAGGAGTCGGTCGCCAGGATCAAACGCCGCGACACCGCCATAACCCTCGTGCGCACGGCGCTGCGGTACGTGATCTTGATCGTCGTCGCGCTCCTGGTCGTGAGCATCTTCCTCAATGACCCGATCCCGGCCGCCACGGGCGCGACGGTGCTGGCCGCCATCCTGGGTTTCGGCGCGCAGAGCCTCTTGCGCGACGTGATCGCGGGCCTCTCCATCGTCTTTGAGGGTCAGTACGCGGTTGGGGACTTTATCGAGTTGAGCCCCCCGCAGAGCGTTACCGGGATCGTGGAGGAGGTGGGCTTACGGATGACGAAGGTTCGCTCGCTCTCCGGCGAGGTGAGCTACATACCGAACGGCGCGATACAGGGCGTGACGAACTACGTTTCGGGCCGCCAGCGCTTCAACGTCGAGGTCCAGCTCTCCGGCGCCGAGGCCGCCGAGAACGTGCTCAAAGCTCTGGACGAGGCGAAGGAGCTCTACCTGAACCCGCCCCGCCTGGCCGAGCGCAACGAGACCGACGACGGCCGCGTCCGCCTGCGCATCGTCGCCGGCGTCCTACCCTCGATGGCCTGGCTGGTCGAGGAGCATCTGATCCAACGCATAAAAGCCGCCGCCGGCGAGGAGTCCCTCGCCGCCGAACCCCTCGTCTACAAGATAGACCAGACGAACTTGAGAAAGGTCAGGGACCTCCTGCCGCAAGAAGCCGAGCGGAACCTGCCGACAGAGGCGGACAGGAAGCTGTAGTAGAGGTTCTAGGTATTGAGGTATTAGGTTTGAGGCAACCACCCTTCTTCTTGTGGAGAGTCCGCGCTGCCACGACGAGAGGGCCTTAAACGTCAACCTGGTGACACGCTCCCCGCGCCTACGTGCCGAAAACCGCGGACCTGATGCCTAGAGCCTTGAAACCTACGTACCCGGTCTCCAGTCGTCGCGGAGGTGGCCGTTTGTCTGGGCCTTCTCGCGGGCCTGGCGCTCGCGCTCCAGGCGCTCGGCGGCGGAGGTGAGGAGTTCCTTTACCTTCTCGAGGCGCTCCCTCTCCGAGGTTAGCTCCAGGATCTGCTGGCGCGTCTCGACCTCGAACTCGACGCGGCCGGCGATGGCGAAAGAGAGGTTGCGGTAGGGCGGCTCTATCTCGATGCCGACGGAGCCTTCGGTTGCGGCTTCGACCACCCGCTCCAGGAGCGCTATGCACTCCTCGGCCAGAGCCTGGACGTCCGGCTCCTCCGGCTCCTCTTCGAAGAACTCGATCTCCCCGACGTAGTAGGGCTTGCCGGTGAGCACGTTGTTGAGCCTGAAGCGGCGGGAGCCTTCCACCAGGATCAGCATCCGCCCGTCGTCGTAGCGCTCGACGAGCTCGACTATCTTGGCCGTGCAGCCGACCTTGCGGGTGCCGGACTCGTCGGCGAAGACCATCCCGAACTCGCTCTCCTGCTGGAGGCACTCGTCGACCATCTGCTTGTAGCGGTCCTCGAAGATGTGCAGCGGCAGCGGGGCCCCCGGCATCAGCACGACGTTCAGGGGGAAGAGCGGTATGTCGGACAAGGTCGGGCTCCTTACGCTAGCTGAGGGGGATTCTATATCAACGCCGGGTTCCGGGGCCGGGTATAGTGTTACGCGTGGATGGGAGAGCACACGCGGGCCGCGTTGCCCTGGTGACCGGCGGCGGGCGCGGCATCGGCGCGGCGACCGCCCGCCTCCTCGCGGGCGGCGGCGCCGCCGTTGCCGTCGCCGCCCGCACAGAGGCCGAGGTGGAGGCGGTGGCGCGCGGCATAGAGGCCGTCGGCGGCAGGGCCATCTCCGTACCCCTCGACGTCACCGATGAGGGGTCCGTCGCCGCGGCCTTCGAGATGACCCGCGCGGCCTTCGGACCCGTAGACATCCTCGTCAACAACGCCGGAACGCCCGGCGTCCCCCTGCCGGTCGCCCAGACCGAACTCTCCAGCTGGCGCCGGGTCTTCGACGTGAACGTGACGGGGGCCTTTCTCTGCGCCAGGGAGGCGATGCCGCACATGATCTCGGGCGACTGGGGACGCATCGTCAATGTCTCGAGCGCCGCCGCCCGCCACCCGATGGCCGGCATGGCCGCCTACGGCGCCTCCAAAGCCGCCCTCGACCAGCTCACCCGCGTCCTCGCCCTCGAAGGGGAGGCCCACAACGTCGCCGTCACCGGCGTCTACCCCGGCGTGATCGACACGAAGATGCAGGAAGAGTCCCGCGCGTTCGGCCCTGACCTCATCGGCAAGCAACTCCACCGCATGTTCCACGGCTACCGCGACTTCGGCATGCTCCGCCCCCCCGAAGAGCCCGCGGAGCTAATAAGCTACCTCTGCGCGCCTGAGGCTGCCCGCCTCAACGGGCACGTGATCCGCCTGGAGCAACTCGAAGCGTTGAAAGAGTAGGTTCTGAGGTTCTAGGCTTCTAGGCAAGTCATCTCCGGCCCATCCCGGCCCCGGTACACGAGACGTCCGCTTCGGTGTCGCTCAGCGTCTCGGCCTCCACTAAAGACGAAAGGGCCGCGACATCAGCCGCGGCCCGCCTCAAAACCTGAAGCCTAGAACCTCAAGACCTCATTCGTCTTTACTGATCCAGTACGTGAACCCGAGAAAGCTGGTGAAGAACGTCACGATCAGGGTGAACGCGGCGAAGAACCGGAAGACGCCGATACCGGTCGGGTTGGCCGTGGTCCCTGCCTGCAAGAGGAGCAGCGCGAGATCTATCATTCTGAGGCCGCCTCGCTCAGGGGTTTGGTGGGACAGGACTCGGGCGTGATCTCCTGGCTGAGCGTCACGCAGTCGTTGATGAGGTAGCCGGGGCTGTTATCCACCCGCCGGGCGGTCTCGCGGGTGTAGCCCATCGTGATCATCGTGAGCACCACGAAGAAGGCGCACGACATAAGGGCGTACTGGCTCCACCGGCTCGCCCGGCCCCAGTGGAAGCCCGTGGCGGTCGCCCTGAGGTAGAGGGCTATCACGAAGAAGCCGACGAGCATCAGCCCGATAAGCCCTATGTACTTCCACGGATACATGCTCCCGAGCGGAACGCTCGTCTGGTCGCCGCCGAGGAAGGAGAGACCGATCTGCGGGATCAGGTCGAGATCCGCCGGGATGACGTTCAATATCGTGAAGAGCGCCGTGAACCCGAGGCCGCCTACCGCGAGCTTGCGCAATGTCTCCATCGGCTTGAGGGTAAAGCGCAGCTTGTGGACGAAGTAGGCGGTAGAGGCGATGCTCAGGACCGCGATCCAAAGTACCAGCAGGTTGAAGACCCAGGCCTTGGGCCCGAGCATGATCGTGTTGAAGGCGTTCGGCGCGCTCTCGCGGATGCCCTTGAGGTAGCCGTAGCCGATGACCGGCTGCATGATGAGAAACCCGAAGCCCCAGATCAGGCCGAAGTGGCCCATCCAGTCGTAGTACTCCCGCTCGCTGTCCTGGGTGGTCCTCAAATAGCGCCAGGCTCCCCAGCCCGCGATCAGGAACCCGGCGTAAGAGAAGTTCCCGATAAAGCGGTGCATGTTGAGCGGCACCATGGTCTGGTTTAGGAAGCTACGCGCCACGAGCTCGGCCTGCGACTCGACCTCGGCCGGCGTGAGCATGAACGAGGCGACCGCGTCGATCATGGTCATGGCCATCAGGCCGAAGAAGCCTGCTATAAAGCCGAACACGACGTGCAAGCTCTTGCGGTAGGCGAGCTTGTCCCAGACGTTGTACCAAGCGTAGACGATGATGATCTGGCCGAGGAACATGAACGCCTCCACCAGGAAGACCCAGAAGAAGATGTTCTGCAGAATCGAGAAGAAGACCGGGAAGAGCGTAACGAGCGCGAGCACGAACGTGATCGCCAGCGCCGCCCCCGACGCGAACAGGAGAACCACGAACCGGGCCAGGTTGCGGGCGAAACGCTCGTAGTTCGGCTGTTTCGTAACCATGCCCAGGTACTCGCTCGTCGCCGCTATAAGCACCGCCCCGATGATGAAGGCGGCGAACAGTATGTGCGTCTGCACGAGTGCCGCGATAACGACGTTCTTACCAATTATAGGAACGTCAAGGTTACCTATGGGCATCCTCTACTCCTTCTAGGCCGTCGGGAAGTTCATGATCCGGCTGACGGCCATCAGCATGTTCAGGACCACGATCACGACGACGAGAATTCCTATGATCGTCGCGAACGGCCTGCTGATGGCGCTGTAGTGCTGCGGGCTCCGATCCAGCCACGGTACGGCGAAGAGCAGCACGATAAAGATGGTCGGCACGACCACGGCCCCGAAGCTCACCAGGGCGTAGCCGGGGAAGAACATCAGCATCTGCTCGTAGAAGAAGAAGAACCACTCGGGACGCGGCACGTACTCGACGGTCGCCGTGTCGGCCGGCGCGGTGAGGGGTGCCGGGGCCGCGTACGAGAGCACGGCGCATGCGACGAGGAGGAACGTAAAGACGTAGGTATCCTTGAGGACCTGCCCCGGGAAGAAGCTCATCGTCTCGTCCGGACGATCGTAGACGTTCTCCTCGGTGATGACCTCTTCCTCTACCGGCTTGCTCTTGCCCGTCGCCGGAACGTATACCATGACCCTACCTCTCTCCTAGTCGACTGGTCGCAATATAACAGCGGCCCGGCCCAGACCTCGGTAAACGCTCTTACTCGCCCCTGCCGTCCCTGTGACCGTTCTCTCCGTCCTCGCCATCGTCCGTCTCGAAACCGGCGTACTCCTCGAGGCGCTGGCGCTCGTGCAGCTTCGCCAGCCGCTCCGTGTACTCCATCTGGCTGCCGAAGACACCGTGCTTCCTGAAGAGGAACATGTGCAGGCCGATAAACGGCGCTATGGCCGCCGGCAGGAGCCACACGTGCAGGGCGAAGAAGCGAGAGAGCGTCGCCGGTCCCGCCACGTCGCCGCCGAGCAGGAAGTTTATTACGTACCCCCCGACAAACGGCGAGTAGGAGCCGATCTTCATCCCAACGACCGATGCCCAGAAACCGTCCTGGTCCCACCGCAGCAGGTAGCCCGTGAAGGCGAGCCCGATCACGAGCAAGAGCAGGATGACGCCGACGACCCAGTTCAGCTCGCGCGGCGCCTTGTAGCCGCCGGAGAAGAAGACCTGGGCCATGTGAAGACCTATCAGGGCGAGCAGAAAGTTGGCGGACCAGTAGTGCAGCCCGCGGATGAGCTGGCCGAAGTAGGCCTCGTTCATGATGTAGTTCACCGAGTTCCACGCGTGGTCGGTCGATGGCACGTAGTAGAAGAGAAGGAGTATGCCGGTCAGGAACTGCACCGTTATCAGCAGCAGCACCGCGCTGCCTAAAGTGTACATCCACGCGCCGCGCTTCGGCACCGGCTCGTAGAGGGCGTGTTCGAGTATCGTGACCACGCCGGTCCGGTGCTCCATCCAATCCACGATGAACTTGGAAGCCTCTTCGGTCTGGGACCTTATCCTGCCGATCATGCTCTCAGGTCTCCCTCTCTAGACCACGTAAGGTTCTTGGGTGCTGACGCCGGGGATACCGGGCTGTATGTCGTACCCGTGCTTGATGTAAAGGGTACCGTCTTCCCTCACTTCCGCCTGTGTATACCGATACATTCCGCGCGGCGGCGGACCGCCGACGTACCCGCCGTTGATGTCGTAGAGCCCGCCGTGGCAGGGGCACAGAAACTCGTGCTTCTCGGGGAACCACCTCACCGGGCAGCCCAGGTGCGCGCACGAGTTCGAGAGGATGTTCAGCTGGCCCAGGATCTCGTCCCGCTCCGACTGCGAGAACCCCGAGGTCTTCTCGTCCACGATGGCCGGCTTCTCCGGCTCGCCCAGGATGTCGCCGCCTGAGCCCTGGGTGCCCTGCTGCTTTACCGGGGCCTTCCAGGAGATCCAGACGGCGTGCCTCACCGTGAACGTGCTCTCGGACTTCTGGGAGCCCCGGAACTTGTCCTGGATCTCCTTCTCGCTGTAGACCTGCTCGATCGGGAACTCGACCTCGAAGACGCCCGGCGTTCCCGGCTTGAGGTTCTTCAGGTCGTCGATCGCGGCGACGCGCTGCCAGCCCGGGTCGATGTCCGTCTGGCCGAGCACGTTCGTCTTTATGACCGGGCTCAGCAGGAACGCCACCGGCGGTATCGTAAGTATCGCCCCGGAGATGGCACCAAGCAGGCCAAAGCCGAGGAAGTCGCCGCGGGTGATCGGGTCTTTCTGTAACTCCGCCAAAGCTGTCCCCTTCTAACCTACTGCCCGAACCCCGTCGGCGGCTGGCTCGGTTCCACGGTGTATCCAGGCTCATTATAAACGGTGAAAGGCACCCTGGAGTTTGACTTCATGAGGCCCATGTTGAGCGCCAGCACCGCCGCCAGCACCCCCGCCGCCATCAGGATGATCCGGTAATTCCCGCCGGGGCTGCCATACCGGAAACGTAGCCTCCCGCGCAGGTACGTCACGAACGCCGCCAGCGTCGCGAGCACCATGACGAGCATCATGATGTAGCGCATGTACAAAAACGGGAAGTCCGCAAGCGGCGAGACGGCGTAGAGGCCCGTCACGGCGGCCAGCAGCGCGAAGAACCTTATCGGCACGCGGTCGCTCCTGTTCGGGTTGCGCTCGGCCCCGAAGTACATCGCCAAGTTGCCAAGCACGAAGAGGACCACCACGAAGATCAGGTTCATCACCAGAAGGTTGGAGCTGGCCCCCGAGGTGAGCCGCTCGTAGCCGGAGCCCGGCCCGCCTTCCGTGGCGCTCTTGAGCGAGTACATCATCGCGAACCCGACTATCGGCTGCAACAGCAAGAACCCCACGCCCCAGGTGAGGCCGACGGAGGAGGTCCAGTCGTAGAAGGCCTTGTCCTCGGTGGTCTTGGCGCGGATGTACATAAACGAGGCCCACCCGGCGAGGGCGAAGGCCGGCCACGAGAGGTTGGCGAAGGTCCGGTGGAGGACCATCTCGGTGAACATGGGGTTGAAGATCCCCTGCACCGCGGCCCCGAAGCTGGCGACGTTCTGGCCGATGGCCGGGGCCCCCGGCCCGCCGGTGGTCATGAAGGTGTCTATCCCGGTCATGATGACCATCCAGACCCAGATAAACAGGCCCATCGTGAACCCGAGCGCTATGTGCCGCTTCTTGTTGAGGACGCTGTAGCGGTCCCACTTGTAGTAGTAGGAGTACATCCCCCAGAGCGCGAGCCCCATCGAGAGCATCGCCAGGGCTATAAAGACGAAGAAGTGCGTAAAGAGCGAGGTGGTCACCGGCGGGTAGAGCCCGACGAGCAAGACCACGAAGAGCACGGCGAAGGTGGCGCCCGTCGAGAAGGTGAGCACGTTGAACCGGGCCATCGAGTGGGCGAGGCGGTCCATCCGCGGGCTGCCGGTTCTGGCCCCCCACGCCTGCAGGACGGGTGCGGCCAGAGCGAAGCCCACGAAGATCTCCGCGAAGAACATATGGATGAGCATGGACCCGCCCGTGATAAAGCGCGCGCCCCCGACCCGGTCAAAGTTCTCGGCGACTTCTATCTGGGCCAGAAGGTGCAGGCCCGACAGGATTACCTCTCCCACGTTCTAAACTCCTCCTAGACTCCGCCGGTACGGTCCAGGACCGTTTCCCCAGCGGGCGGACCGCTGGTGGGACCCCCGGCCCGGCGCAGGAGCGCCTGGTGGACGGCCCGCGGCTCCAGCCGCCGGTCAACTATGTAATACATTGCGCCCCCGCGCTGAAGCGCCTCGCGGATCGGACGCAGCAGGCGCCGCTCGCGGGTCGAGGCGAAGACGAGGACCTTCCCCATCTCGAACTCCGAGTTCCAGGTGCCGGCCTCCTCCTGCGGGGCCCCCATCTCCGTCAGGATGGGGTCGACCCCCACCCGGCTCATGGAGCCGGCCACGAGGATGCCGGCGAGCGAGACAAAGACCATCAGGGTCGGTATGCCTATGGCCGGCGTGGTGATCGCGAAGAAAGTGCCGATGATGATAAAGGACGCGGCGAAGCCGAGCACCACCTCGAGCCCGCGCTTGTCCCCCGGAACCACGATATATCGCGTGCCTTCTGGAAAGGGTTCGGGGTCGCTGGAGTCTTCGCGCTTGAGGACTACCGTCAGGTCATCCCGGTCCACGCCGAGCTCCCTGACCTCGGTCACGGCCTGATTGAGCTGCGAGCCGTCGTCGATAACCCCGACCACGGTATACCAGGGGGCCTGCTCCGGCACCTCCCGCCCTTCCGCCAAAATGCTACCTCCAGCTACCCCCGAAGAGGGACGTAAAACCGCGCTTTTCGAGCCGCCGACAGCATAACATCGTCGCGGCCCTCCATACTAGCCCGCCCCCCGCACCCCATGGGAATCTCTTTCACACTCGGGACGCCCCGTGCTCGTGAAATCTTACCCGTCCGGCCCGGCGTGCCGGGTCAGACCGCCGGTCGTGGATACGCGAGATACCAGCCGGCCCACGGGACCCGGAAGGGGCACCGACGATTTTCTTGCGCACGTTTTCAGAGTAAGCGCTTTGCAAGCTGCTCTAGAGTTCGACTCGCTCGAACCTGCGCAGGGTGAGCAGGACGAACAGGACGGTCCACAGCGCCGTGGCGGGAATGGAGATCAGGCCGTACGCGGGGATTTCGCCCCGCGTTACCAGGTAGTACCCGGACTGGAAGAACAGCCACGGGAAGGCCGCCGTCAGCCAGGGCGCGTAGTTGGCGATCATGAACCCTCCGACCATGAACCCGAAGACGCTGCCGGCCAGCGGCCCGCGGCTCTCAAAGACCGTGCCGAGCAGTAACGACAGCGCGAGGTAGAAGAGCAATCCCAGGGCGAGTATCGCGAGGCCCCCCAGGAAGAGCAAGGGTGGAGGGGGCAAGGTGGAGATGACCGTCATCAGGCCGTAGAACACCAGGGCCGGAAAGAGCAACGTGACCGCCAGGAGCCACCGGAAATGTACCGCGAGCTTGGCCAGGACGAACGCCTTGCGCGACGTGGGCTTGCTCAGGACCCAGGCGGCGGTCCCGAGTTGTCTCTCGCCTATGATCGCGCCTTGCGTCTTGGCGACCACGGCTATGACCGGGGCCACAGACCCCAAAACGAAGAACATCAGCGCGCCCGCGTCGTTTATGTCCTTGGGGGTGTACCCCGGCTCCATCTCGCCCCGGATAAAGGCTACCGCCGCGGAGATCAGCGCCACTACGAGCATCCAGATCGCGGCGTGCGCCGCCAGCGACGGGCCCGCGGCCCACTCGCCGTTCTCCTTGCCGACCAGGTTCCGAAAACCGCTAATGCCCCCGACCGGCCCCGGGTCGGCCCGCTCTTCGCACTTCTCCGTGTTCTTCGTGGCGATCCCGCGGCCGTTCGGCCCCGGCACTCCTTCTCTAGACTTCAAC
>CADCUW010000183.1 GCA_902805985.1 uncultured Rubrobacteraceae bacterium | reverse complement strand
TCCAGCAGGGCCCTCGCCGAGCGCCAGAAAGAGTCGAAGTCCACGTGGACCCTCATGGAGTCCGTCGAGATCCTGCCCAGAGCCCCACCCAGGTACCGCACGTCCATCCACAACGCCGCCACAAAGACCCAGAACGCGGCCGTATAGAGGACCGCGTCCCGAACCCTCGCGCTCCCCCTCACAGCCGACCGACCTGTCGATGGAACGAACTCACAGCCGGATATGATACGCCGTTGGGGCGGCCTGCACGCTGCGCCCTTTCGGGCTTCCCCACTTTCGGCCGCGCGGAGCTGGACCTGGCCGCGCATAGCCCGACGGTTCGGGTCGCGAAGCGTAACGCCCACAGACGACGCGCTGATAGCGGCCGTCAGGCTGCGTGCTGAGAGGCGCGCCGTGCTGAAATTCCTCGAAGGGGACGTACTGAAAGCGGAGACGTTAGCCGGATCGTGCTCCGTGGCGCCCCCGGCGGCGCGGAGAGGGGGGGATTCGAACCCCCGATGCCGGGTTTACCGACATAACGGTTTTCGAGACCGCCGCATTCAACCGCTCTGCCACCTCTCCGCGAGGGAGTTTATCCACTAGACCCCCTCCCTTCAACCGCCTGTCGGATCTATTCGTCAGATGCTGCCCGAGAGACGCAGAGCAACATTGAACTTGTGGTTTAGAATCATGGTGGCTGCTTCGTCGCTGCTCGCGCCTCACGCCTGCCTCGACCTTCGCAGCGCCTCTCGGCGGACATAATTGCTGCAAAACCGGGTATTACGACGCTTCGATCCAATATCGCGCCGGCCGTGCTTGATGCGTCTGGCGCGTCCGCAGACTCACTATATGGTTTAGGGTTAACTGTAGTATTGGGGGATTCGTGCAGTTCGGGTCGGGGTCCGAGGCAGTTGTTTGTGGTAGGTATTGGGCCTGATCGCTCCGGTGAGTCGGTCTACGTCGTCTGGAGAAGTTGGTGGCGGGGTCTTTGATGGTCCCCTCGAAGGATGAGTCTTGACGGAGGTTGTTGCGGGCGGCCGGTCCGCCCGGTTCTACGCGGTGCTGTCCATTGCGGCTGCGGTGGTCACCATCGGGCTCAAGTTCGGGGCGTACCTGTTGACGGGGTCCGTCGGGTTGTTCTCAGACGCGGCGGAGTCCGTGGTCAACCTGGTGGCAGCGGTCACGGCGCTGTGGGCGCTCACGCTCGCGGCCAGGCCGCCCGACGAGGAGCACGCCTTCGGGCACAACAAGGCCGAGTACTTCTCAAGCGGCCTGGAGAGCGCGCTCATCCTGATCGCGGCCGGTTGGATCGC
>CADCUW010000182.1 GCA_902805985.1 uncultured Rubrobacteraceae bacterium | reverse complement strand
ACGAGCCCGGCGCGTCCTTCGACTCCCGCACCCGGGTGGTCAGGCTCGCCGAGACCACGCGCCGCGTCAACGCCACGGACTTCGAAGGGGACCGGGCGCCGGAGCGCGCCATCTCGGTTGGGATGCGAACCATCTCCGACTCCAGGGAAGTTCTCCTCCTCGCCTCGGGTGCGAACAAGGCGCAAGCCGTCGCCGCGGCCGTCCGCGGCGAGGTCTCGGAGGAGGTGCCAGCCTCCACGCTTCGCCGCCACCCCAACGTCTCGTTCCTTCTGGACCACGAGGCGGCCTCGGCGCTCGAAGATTCCGCGTCAGAAGGAGGGCCGGCGTGAGCGCCCTGAACCTCCCGGGCAGGCCCGTCGCGGCCGGCGAAGCCCGGGAGGAGGCCCGGTGCTGGTGGAGGGCGGCAAGCTAAAGGCCGCCGGGCGCGGTACGCTGGCGATGGGCCGGATATGATCCCGCGGGTCATGAACCGGGAGCGGGCAAGTCGTAGACGGGAGCGGATTTGAAGACTTTGGAGTGTAGCGGGGTCCTTTTCGACCTCGACGGAGTGTTGGTCGACTCCGCGAGGGTCGTGGTGCGTACCTGGCACACCTGGGCCGGGCAGAAGGGGCTAGACGCCGGGCGCTTTATAGAGATCGCCCACGGGCGCAGGCCCGCCGAGACGCTCCGCCTGATCTCGCCTGACCTCGATGCGGAGTCGGAGGCCGCGGAGCTCGAGCGCCTGGAGGTCAACGAGACGGACGGCATCCTGGAGATCGAGGGCGCCCTCGAACTGCTCGGTAGCCTGCCCGAAGGCAGCTGGACGGTAGTCACCTCCGGCTCCCGTGCCCTCGCGTCCGGCCGCATGAGGCACGTCGGGTTGCCGCTGCCGGAGCGCTTCGTGACGGCGGACGATGTCGAGAACGGCAAGCCCCATCCCGAGGCCTACCTGAAGGGGGCCGAGATCCTCGGCGCGAGCCCGGAGACGTGCGTCGTCATTGAAGACGCGCCGGCCGGCGTCCAGTCGGCCAAGGCCGCTGGCATGAGGGTTGTAGCGGTCACGACGACCCACCGCGAGGAACAGCTCCACGAGGCGGATGTTGTCGTCGGGGCCCTCTCAGACGTGCGCGTCCTTACGCAAACCGGGACTGGGATCAACGGTCCCGTTCGGCTGGGTCTGACCGTAAGGTAAGGTAATGCCGCCCTCGGGCGGGCGTCAAAAGCGGGCGGCGGGCGATCCAGTCCCCAACCGCTTCGACGTTCATCCCGCAAAACGGCACATTTCGAGGGTGGAGCCGAGGGGATTCGAAGCCCTGACCTCCGCCGTGCAAAGTCAGGCCCTTACTATCGTGGAGGTCCGTCGTTGTTCAGAAAACCCTGCAAAGCGGCAGATTCTCTGTACGCACCTATCGCTGTTGTTCGCCGCCGTTCGCCCGGGTTGGTGTACTACTGGTGTACGGTTCCCAAGAGCGACGCGCCGGGTGTGACGGTTCCGCGGGGCCGATCCTCAAGGCTAGCCCGAGTCGCCTACGAGCATCATGGGCTCGCATCATAGGACACCCTCGCCGTCTATGGGTTCTTTGTCCGTTCAACGGTCTCTCTGCCGGGCCAGGTAGGTCTGGGCGGCGACGACCACGATCAGGAAGAGGCCGGTAACCAACTGCTGCGTGTAGGAGGTCAGGGTGCCGACCTGGTTTATGACGTTCTGGATCGTGTAGAAGAGTAGGACGCCGACGAGGGTGCCCAGCATCGTGCCCGCTCCTCCGGTAAGCAGCGTGCCCCCGAGCACCACGGAGGCGATGGCGTACAGCTCCCACGCCTGGCCCACCAGGGGCTGGCCCGCGGAGAGCCAGGCGGCCACCAGGACGCCAGCGAAGCCGGAGAGCGCACCGCTCGTCGTGTAGGCGATGATCTTCACCCGGTCCACCCTGACGCCCGCCAGCCGGGCCGCGTCCTCGCTGCCGCCGACGGCGAAGATTGCCTCCCCGTAGCGGGTGCGGTTGAGCACGACCGCGCCCGCGACGAAGGCGAACACCGCCAAGATTACCGGGACGTCGAGGCCGAAGACTTCGCCCCGACCGAGCCACACCAACGGCGGGGGTCCGGGGATCGGGATGGTCACCGTGCCAGAGATCGCCAGGGCCAGGCCCCGGATGCCGAGTAGGCCCGCTAGGGTCACGATAAAGGCCGGCAGGCCCGCCTTGGCGATGAGCAAGCCGTTCAGGAGTCCGATGGCGCCGCACGCGAGGATGGGCAGTATCAGAGCGAGGGGCCACGCCGTGCCCGCCAGCAGGCCCGCGAGGACGCCGGAGAGGGCGACGAGGGATCCCACGGACAGGTCTATGCCGCCGGTGATTATGACGAACGTCATTCCGATCGAGATCAGGCCCACGAACGACGCGTGCAAAAGCACGTTCTCGATGTTCCGCGCGGTCAGGAAGAGGTCGAACGTCAGGGAGGCCACGACCGCGACGGCGACGAGCACGGCCAGGGCGCCGCGGCGCTGGATAGCCCCGAAGATCCTCTCCCGACGCAGGGCGCCCCCCTGGGCAGTCGCTGTTCCCTGGGCGGCCATCAGCCTCTCCTCCCCTGCTGGATGTACACGGCGAGCACGATGATCACCGCTTTCAGTATCTGGGCGTACGTGGGGTTGATATCGTTCATCACGAACGTGGCGCTTATGACGAGCATCAGCAGGGCGCCCGCTACCGTGCCGCCGACGCTAATCCTACCCCCGGAGAGCGCCGTGCCGCCGATGACGACCGCGGCGATGGCGTCGAGCTCGATGAGCAGCCCGACCGTCGCGGGATCCCCCGCCCCTAGTCGGGCCGTTGCGAACGTGCCAGCGATCCCGGCGAAGACGCCGCTGATGGCGTAGACGGCTAGGAGCACCCCTTTGACCGGGTGGCCCGAAAGATAGCTGGCCCTCCGGTTCCCACCGACGGCCAGCACGTAGCTCCCGAACGCGGTGCGCCCCACCAGAATGCCGACGAGGAGGGCCAGCACCCCGCCCACGACCACGGGAACCGGCACTCCCAACAGTGTTGCCCGCCATAGGGCGAGGAAGGACCCGTCGCTAATGGTCTGCAGTTGCCCGTCCACCAGCACCTGGGCGAAGCCGCGCCCACCGACGAACAGCGCAAGCGTCGCCACTATGGGTTGCATTCCGACGTAGGCGACCAGGAAACCGTTGAGCAACCCGGCCAAAGCGCAGAACACGAGGGCGATGAGCACCGCGACCGGCCAGCCGTACCCAAGGTACAGGGGAATCACGGCGGAGGCTATCGCCATTACCGCCCCGACCGATAGGTCTATGCCGCCCGTCGCGATCACCAGCGTCAGGCCCAGGGCGACGAGTAGCACGAAGGTCGCCTGGGACAACAGCCCCAGGATGGTCCCGATGTTCGCGAAGTTGGGCGTGAACAGGAGGTTGAACAGGACCAGCAGCGCCAACGCTATATAGACTCCATTGGCCCGCAACCGGTCGAGCGTCTTCGCCCGACCCATGGAGGCATCCGTGCCAGCCGCGCTACTCACCGGCACCACCCCCGTCATCACCCCCGTCATCACGGGAACTGGAGGCGTCGTCCCCGGCTATGGCCCGCATCAGGTTTTGCTCGGTGAGCTCGTCCCCGGAGAGGGTGCCCGCGACGGCCCCGTCCCTGAGCACCACGATGCGGTCGGAGCCCTCCACGATCTCCTCCGGCTCGGAGTTGATCACGACCACCCCGAGTCCTTCCTCGGCCAGCTCGGAGATGAGCTTCTGCACCTCGACCTTGGCCCCTACGTCTATCCCCTGGGTCGGCTCGTCGAGGATCAGCACCTTCGGCTCCATGCACAGCCACCGGGCGAGCATCACCTTCTGCTGGTTGCCGCCGGAGAGCTCCCCGACCGGCTGGTCCGGGCTGGACGCCTTGATGTCGAGCCGCTTCATGAACGTCTCCACGAGCCTGTCCCGGTCCTTTCTCGAGACCAAACCGCCGTTGGAGAGCCGCGGCAGGGCGGCGGCAACTATGTTCTCCCGCACCGAGAGCTCCGGTATGACGCCCTCGGCCTTGCGGTCCTCGGGCACGAACGCGAGGCCGCTTCTTATGGCCTCGGCGGGGGAGCTCGGGTTCGTCTCTTGCCCGTCGACCTTTACCGTGCCCGAGTCGAGCGCATGGGCCCCGAAGATCGCCTTGGCGGTCTCCGTGCGGCCGGAACCCAAGAGACCGGCGAGGCCGACCACCTCGCCGCTCTGGACGTCGAAGGAGACGTCCTTCGGCGCGTGGCGGCCGGCGAGTCCGTGCGCCTCGAGGAGCGGCTCGCCGGTGGCCGCGCGTGTTTCCACGACGGCACGCTCCCCCTTCTCGGGGGCCTCACGGCCGAGCATGGCGGAGATCAGCTCCAGCCGCGGGAGCTCGGCCAAGTCTCCGGTGTGGACAACCCGGCCGTCGCGCAGCACTGTGACGCGCTCGCAGACCTCGTAGAGCTCGTCGAGGCGGTGGCTGACGTAGATCACGCCTATGCCGTCTTCGCGGAGCCGCCGAACCACCCCGAAGAGTGTCTCCACCTCCCGGGCCTCTAGAGACGAGGTCGGCTCGTCCATTATGACCACGCGGGCTTGCATCGAGACGGCCTTCGCGATGGCGACCATCTGCTGGACGCCCATGCCCAGGGAGCGCACCGGCGCCGTCACGTCGGCCTCCACGCCGTAGCGGCCCAGGATCTCCGTGGCCTCGCGGTTCATCCGGCCGGTGTCGGTGAGCCCGAGGCGGTTGCGTGGCTCGCGTCCCAGGAAGATGTTGCGCGCCACGCTGCGCAACGGTATCAGGTTCCCCTCCTGGTAGATCGTGCTGATCCCGGCTTCTTGGGCCTCGCGCGGGCTGGCGAAGGACACCTCCTCGCCGCCGAACATAATCCGGCCCCCGTCCGGCCCGTAGACGCCGGTGATCACCTTGATCAGGGTGGACTTGCCAGCCCCGTTCTCCCCGACGAGCGCGTGTGCCTCCCCGCCCTCGAGCCCGAACGAGACCCCGTCCAGGGCGACCACGCCGGGGAACGTCTTGGTGACCTCCTCGACCTCCAGGATCGGTGTCCCTCCGCTCAAGCCCGCACCTCCCTTAGTAGGCGGAATCTACGAATTTCTTGGCGTTGCGCTGCGTGAAAAGGCGGTCCTGCACGACTATGCGCTGCGGGATCGGCTCGCCCGAGAGGAACTTCCTCGCGGTCTCGAAGGCCAGGGGACCGAAGCGCGGGTTGGTCTCCACGGTGGCGCCGAGCTCGCCGTCGATGATCGCCTGCAGGGCGTCCTTGGTGCCGTCGACGGAGACGACGGTCACGTCTTCTCCGGGCGCGTACCCCGCATCCTTCAGGGCCTGTATGGCGCCGATGGCCATCTCGTCGTTGTGGGCATAGATAGCCGTGAGATCCGGGTACGCGCCGAGGAGCTGCTCCGTCACGTTCTGGCCTTCGGCGCGGGAAAAGTTGCCGCTCTGGGAGGCGATGATCTCCATGTCCGGGTACTTCTTGATGGCCCTGGCGAAGCCCTCGCCTCTATCCGCGGTCACGGAGGCGCCGACTGTGCCCTGGAGCTCGACGATCTTCGCCTCCTCGTCTGTCTCTCCCGCCAACCACTCAGCCGCCCGCTCCCCCTGGCGCACGAAATCCGAGCCCACGAACGCGATGTACTCCTCGCAGATCCTGGCGTTCGCCTCGCGGTCCACGAGAAAGATCGGCACGTCGGCCTCCCTGGCGGACTCGAGGGCCGGCGCCAGGCCCTCCTCCTCACGCGGTGGGACGAAGAGGACGTCCACGCCCTGGGCGACCATGTCCTGAATATCTGAGACCTGTTTTGGCGTCGACGACTGGGCGTCGGTGACGAGGAGCTCGACCCCGTTGGCGGAGGCGGCGCTCTCCATGGACTCGGTCTGCGCGATCCGCCAGGGGTTGTTGTTCTCCGTCTGGGCGAACCCGTACGTGGCCGACTCGAAGCCTACGTCGGGGGGTCCGACGTCGCACCGCTCGACGCCGTCAGGCACCCTCCATTCCTGCCGACCTTCCGGTCCCACCTGCGCCAAGGCCCTGTCGTCGAGCTCCGCCCCTGGCGGCGTGCACGCCGCCGCGACCAGCGCGAGGACTACCAAGGCTAGCGCGACCGGTTCCCACCTGACGCTCATCCGCACCTCCACGGTTTCAAGACCTCACAGAGACCGTCGTTCGGGCTCAGACAACCTTCGCCCTCGTTCTGGGCGATGTCACTCCGCCAAGCATGCCTTCCTAGACCGTCTAAGAAGAGCACGGCTTCAACGCATCTCGAGAGTGCTTGACAGCGAAGCGTGTCCACCGGGTTGCTCCATACCGCTTCTTCCCATAGCCCCATTTCTTGGGACGCTTCCCCAATCTAGGGTGTCAGGTTAGCAAGGGGCTGCAACTCGCGCAAATGACGAGCTTTTCTGGGCACTAGCATCCGAAATGAAAGCTGCGCTGCCACTGGCGGGTTTCACCTTCAATGCGGCGTGTTATCGGGGGTGGAGCCGCGGGGATCTGACCTCCCAACCTCAGCCGTCGAAGGCGAAGAGGTGACGTGGCGTCCGTTCGCCGTCCTTCACGCGGGTTGATGTACTACCGGTGTGATTGAGGCCAGCCCCACGGTCAGGAGCCTGGTTCGTCTCCGACGCGGGTGTATGGCGGTGGCCGGCAAACCAGCGCCAGGGAAATCGCCAGCAGCGCATCCCGCCCACGAGCCTTCTCGATTCGTCTCACCCCAACCCCCACGAGCTTCGTCACGGTCACCCAGAACAACCGCCGTTACGGAAAAGACCGAGTCTATATGGTGGGTGCCGCG
>CADCUW010000181.1 GCA_902805985.1 uncultured Rubrobacteraceae bacterium | reverse complement strand
CGGACTTCACACGCTTCTCGCGGTCGCAGAAGGACCAGATGGTCGGCCAGGCGATAGGGCTTCCGCTCACGACCATCCTGTTCTCCGTCATGAGCATCGCCATCACGGCGGGCTCGACCATCGCCTTTGGGAGGCCGATCAGCCAGCCGGACCAACTGCTCCTGGCCTTCGACAACACCGCGGTGCTGCTGATCGGAGCCTCGACCATCTTGATCGCCACGCTCTCGGTGAACGTGGCCGCGAACATCGTCTCCCCGGCCTATGACCTAGTGAACCTGTTCTCCAAGAGGCTGAACTTCGTCTCTGCCGGCATCCTCTCCATCGTCCTCGGCTACTTTTTCGTGCCGTGGTTGTGGATGGATAACCCGGACACCATCTTCAGGGTGCTCGGCTACATCGGCGGCGCCCTCGGCCCCGTGGCGGGAATCATGATCGCGGACTTCTACCTCGTCCGCCGAAGCAACTACGATCTCGACAGCTTCTACGACAAGCGCGGCGCGTACGGCTACAGCGGCGGCTGGAACCCGAAGGCCCTCATCGCGACGGCCCTCGGCCTCACCGTAGCCTTCGTGGGGCTCGTGGTTCCACCGTTGAGCGTCCTGCTCTCGTATTCTTGGGGCCTCGGCCTCGTAGTGGCGCTTCTTGCCTACACGGCGCTGATGAGGACGGAGCGTGCCCAGAGCACCGCCGAGCCGGCGATGGAGATCGCGGAGGAGCTCTCGTAGCTGTTACGTTCCGGCCCGTCTTTCCTGCGGACATCCCCCTCAGCTCTCGGCTTCTCGGTCGGGCCGGTGGCCGAACGCGGCGTGGATCTCCCCCCTCGACGCCCCCGAGCGCAGGAGCAGGGCGAGCAGGATGCGGGCCTTCGGGCCGTCGAGGGGGCCGGCCGGGATGAGCCCGCGAGCGAGCAGGTCCATCTCGGAGCCGGGGGCATCGTAGGTGCGCGCGAGCGTCTCACCGCCCCCGGCGCGCGAGGCGATCACGACCGGCATCCCGGCCGCGAGCTCCTCCAGCGTCCCGACCGCGGCGGGCGGGACGTGCCCCCCTCCCATGCCCTCCAACACGAGCCCGTCGTAGCCGAGGCCGCCTGCGGCCCGGAGGAGGCGGCCGTCGTCGCCGGGCCAGACCCCGACGATGGCGACCTCGTGGCAGGCGTCCTCGTCCGGCGGCCTCACGTGGTGGCGGTCCGCCGGGCGGAGCGGGATGCGGACGGAGCCTTCGGAGACCCAGCCGATCGGACCCGCGCCGGCGGAGCGGAAGGCCGCCGGGCTCTGGGTGTGGGTCTTGCGGACGTT
>CADCUW010000180.1 GCA_902805985.1 uncultured Rubrobacteraceae bacterium | reverse complement strand
ATCGAAGACCGTCGGCGGCACTTTGTGCAGGACCTTCACCGTCGCCAGCAACCCGACGAGCACGGCGTACGAGGCGTAGTCCTTCGTCCCCCGCACCGCCGCCATCCGGCGGGCCACCTCCAGTTGCGCCATGAACCGTAAAGTCCGCAGGCTCTCCACCCGCTCCAGCAACATCAGCACGAGCGGCGAGGCCACGTTATACGGAAGGTTGGCGACCATCGCGTTCGGGGCGGGCTCTAGGCCCGCGTAGTCGAAGCGCATGGCGTCGCCCTCGTGGACCCGGACGTTGGGCCGGCCGGCCACGGCCTGCCGCAGCGCGGGAAGGACGTCCCGGTCGATCTCGACGGCGTGGACGAGCCTCGCCCTCTCGGCCAGAAAGCCCGTCAGAAAGCCCCGTCCGGGCCCGATCTCGAGCACCACATCGTCGTCTGTGACGCCGGAGGCGACGATCCTGGCCGTGTTGGGGTCCTTGAGGAAGTGCTGTCCAAACTTCTTCTTGGGTCTTACGGGATCAGCCAATGACACTCACGACCTTCCGAGGGCCGCCGTCCTGGCAGATCTGGCACCCCTCACCCGAAGTCAGGGCTTCCCACCGTCCGGGATCCGACCAGGGGGCCCCCGTACTCACACTTCGAGCGGGAGGCCGTAGAAGTTTCGGGCGTTGCGGGTGGTTAGGGTGGCGAACTCCTCGTCTTCCATCCCGAGCCTCTCGGCGACGAAGCGGGCCGTGTGGGCGACGTTCTTCGGCGCGTTCTTCGTGCCGCGCACGGGCTGGGGGCTAAGGTACGGGGCGTCGGTCTCCACGAGGATGCGGTCCTCGTTTATGAGGCGCAGCATTTTGGCCGTCTCGTTGTTCTTGTAGGTGATATTGCCCGCGAGGCCGACGTAGTAGCCGCGCTCGGTCGCCTCCCTGACCTCCCGGTCCCCGCCCTCAAAGCAGTGGAGGACGACCGGCACCCTGGCACGTCCCAGGGAGGCCATCGTGTCGGCGAAGGCCTCCCTAGAGTGGATCACGAGTGGCAGCCGGTTGTCGTTCGCGAGCGAGATGGCGTCCTCGAACAGGGCCTGCTGCACCTCCCTGGACCACTCGGACCGGTAGTAGTCGAGCCCCACCTCCCCGAGCGCCACGACCCCGGGCATCTCCGAGAGCTCCGCGAGCGCCTCGAGGTCGCTGGCGGTGTAGGTCCCCGCGTTGTGCGGGTGAATACCGGCGGTCGAGTACACGTTTGGCAGCACGGCCGCTAGCTCCACCCCCCGTCGCGAGTCCGCAACCTCGGTCCCGATGTTCACCACCGCCCCGACCCCGGCCTCGGCGGCCTCCCTGACCGCGTCCTCCGGCGAGACCTCGAGCCGCAAGAGGTGCGTGTGCGAATCGACCAACATGGCGCCTATCCCTTCTCCCCGAGAGACGTCAGCGGGGCGCATTATACAGAGGTATGCCTCCAGGCGACGCCGGGCCCACCCCCCTCAGCCCTTCGCGACGCGCTCGTAGACGTCCCTCTTCTTCAGCCCCGTCTCCCTGGCCGCCCGCGCCGCCGCCCGCGAGGGCGCCTCTCCCCCCGACACGTAACCCCGCGCCCTCTCCACGGCGTCTTCGAGGCTGGGCTGAGTTGCATCCGTCCCTCCCCTCACCACCACGACCACTTCTCCTTTCACGGGCCCCGAGAAGTGCTCCGCCGCCTCTGAGGCCGTGCCCCTAAAGACTTCCTCGTGCAGCTTGGTGAGCTCCCGGCACACCGCTATCGGCGCCTCTGGGGGAAGATCCCCCAGCGTCTTCGCCAGCCGGTGCGGCGACTCGAAGAGGACGAAGGTGGAGCGCTCACCAGAGACGCGGTCGAGTAGCTCCGTCCGCTCCTTTCCCTTGCGCGGCAGAAAGCCGAGAAACACGACGGCGTCCGTGGGGAGGCCCGAGGCGACGAGCGCCGTCACCGGCGCGGACGGGCCGGGCAGGACCTCGACCCCGACGCCGCCCTCGATGCAGGCCGCGACGAGCCGGTAGCCGGGGTCTGAGACCAGCGGCATCCCCGCGTCGGAGACGAGGGCTACACGCTCCGTCTGTGCCCTTCGGGCGAGCTCTCCCGACAGGCGATCCTCGTTGTGCTCGTGGAGGGCGATGAGGTCCTTCTTTATCTCGTAGTGGGCGAGCAGGCGCCCGGTGCGGCGGGTGTCCTCGCAGGCTACGAGGTCGGCCTCGCGCAGGTAGCGCAGCGCGCGCAGGGTGATGTCTTCGAGGTTGCCTATGGGGGTAGGTACGACGGCCAGCGGCATCTCTCAGCCGCCGAGCACGTACTCGCCGCCCTCGCCCCGGGCCAGGGCGGCGGCGCCCAGGACGCCGGATCTCGGACCCAGGGTGGCGACCTGCACCTCGACGAGATCGCGGGACGGGGGGCGGGCCCGGAGGCGCATCTCGCGCCGGGCGGAGGCGAGGATCAAATCCCCCGCCGCCATCGCCCCGCCCCCGACGGCCGCCACCTCGGGGTTGAAGACGTTCACGAACCCGGCGAGGCCGATGCCGAGCCAGGTCCCCGTCTCTTCGAGCACCAAGATGGCGGTCTCGTCCCCGTTCTGGGCGAGCTCGGTAACGTCCTCGCCGAGCACCTCGCGCCTGGCGGCTATGCGCCCCAGGGCCGAGCCCGGCTTCTCGACGGCCCTCTCCCTGGCACGGCGGCCTATGGCCGTTCCGGAGGCGAGGGCTTCGAGGCAGCCGCGGTTGCCGCAGGCGCAGCGGGGGCCGGTGGCCTGGACGGTGACGTGGCCGAGCTCCCCGCCCGAGCCCTGGGCGCCGCGCAGCAGGACGCCGTGGGAGATCACACCTCCCCCGATCCCCGTCCCGAGTGTGAGAAAGACGAGGTGGTCCACCTCGCTCCCCGCCCCGAACCGGAACTCCCCCCACGCCGCGGCGCTCGCGTCGTTCTCGATGGTTAGCGGGACGCCTATCTCGGGTTCGATACTGTCTTTTAGCGGGATACCCTCGATGGCGTGGAGGTTCGCGGAGAAGACCACCCTGTTCTCCTGGGCCAGGATGTGGCCCGGAACGGCGAGGCAGACCCCGCCGACCTGGTGGCCGTCCATGACCTCTTTTATAGACCGCACGATGGTCCCGACGAGCTTCTCCGGGGAGTGCGGCGTCGGGTAGCGGACGCTCGCGAGGATCTCGCCCTCCGGGGAGACGACGCCGGCGGCGATCTTGGTCCCCCCCACGTCCACCCCGACGGCGTTCGAGGCCACTACCTCAAGTCCAGTATCTCTAGCTCCGCCTGCCCCGAGTACCGGCTGCGGGAGACGGTGTACGCGGCGTCGAACGTCCCGTCCGGCAACCCGTCGGCGTCGCCGGCCATCCTCGCCTTCACCCCGCCCGCGAGGCTAACGAGGTTCATGCCCTCCCAGAGCTGCCTCGCGCCCTCGATCTTCAGTCCCTCGCTCGCGAAGACGGGCCTGTGGTTGCCGCTCCCGAAAGGTGCTAGCTTCTCGTGCCAGTCGAGCAGACCGTTCCGCACCCTATCCAGCGCTATCTCCGCGTCGACCTCGAGCGCGGGGACGAAGATCTCGGGGTCTTCTGCCTGCTGCGCCCGCACCGCCTCGTTCAGGCCGGCGACGAACTCGTCGAACTGGCCGGGGTTCACGGAGAGGCCGGCGGCCTTGCGGTGGCCGCCCCACTCGCCCATCAGGTGCCTGACGGAGTAGAGGGCGCCGTAGAGGTCCACGTCCGTCTCTCCGGCCCGGGCCGAGCCACCGTAGGAGCCGTCCGCCCTCCTGTTGAGTATCGCCGCAGGCCTCCCCGTCGCCCCCGCGACCCTGCCGGCGACGAGCCCGGCAAGCCCCCCGGTCTCGTCCGTGACGACGACCTTGAAGTCCTGATCCGGGTCGACCTCCTCCATCGCCCGCTCGACGGCATACCTCGTCCGGCGCTGGCGCTCGGAGTTGAGGCCGTTGAGCTCCCAGGCGATGCGGTTCGCCTCTTTAGGGTCTTTGGTGAGCAGCAGGTCGAGGGCGGGGCGGGGGTTCTTGATCCTGCCGATGGAGTTGAGCCTGGGCCCGAGCCGCCACCCGAGGTCCTCCTCGTTGAGCTCCCCCCTCACCCCCGCCACCTTGACGAGCGCCTCGATGCCGGCCCTCGCCCTCCCCCCCGCAAGCCCCCGGTTGATGTGCCTGAGACCCATCATCGCGAGCGCCCGGTTGTCCCCGACGAGCGGAGCTATGTCCACGACGGTCCCGACGGAGACGAGATCCAGCAGCCGCCCGAGCCTCTTCTTACCCTCCGCATCGCCGAGCTCGCGGGCGACGGCCCAGGCGAACTTCCAGGCAACACCCACGCCGGCGAGCGGATCGTCCGGGTCCCAGAGCTTCGGGTCTAGGACGGCGACGGCAGAGTCGGGCGGGTCTTCGGGCGGGATGTGGTGGTCCGTCACGACGACCTCCATCCCGAGCTCGTTGGCGAGCGCCACCTCCCGCCTGTTGGAGATGCCGCAGTCCGCCGTGATGAGCAGGTCGACGCCCTCGGCGAAGAGGTCGCGCACGTAGGGCTCCCGCAGGCTGTAGCCTTTCTGACGGGTCGGCAGGGCGACGACCACGTTCTCCGTGTAGTTCGAGAGCGCCAGGTACAGCACGGCCGCCGAGGTGAGCCCGTCCGTGTCGTAGTCGCCGAAGACCCCGATGCGCTCGCCGGATTTTATGGCCTCAGCCACCCGCCGGGCGCCCACCCCCCACGGGTCCTCCTCGGGCGTCCCGATAGCCTTCAGCGAGGGCGCGAGAAAGGCCAGAGCACCCTCCGGCGGCACGCCCCGGTTCGCCAGGACGCGGGCGCACAGACGGTCGACCTCCGCCTCCCGGGCGAGGTCCTCCACCACCCCCTCGTCCGGCTCAAGAAACCGCCACCGCGCCAAACAAATCCTTCCCGAAGAATCCCGATCCCGAATCATCGTCATTATACAGAGAGAGGATTAGACTCCCGCCGGCACAAAAACCCGTAGGGGCGGACTTGAAACCCGCCCGCGTCCCGAAGACGGGTCCCTCCAGCCTCAAAGCCCCCGAAGGGGGAAGCCTCGAACCTAAAACCTCTAGACCAGCGGGCTCAGGGAGGCGAGGACGCGTTCGACGACCTTCGCGGGGAGTGGCCTGCGGTCCCACTCTTCCGCGGTGATCTCGCGCGCGTTCGTCTTGTCGAGCTCGAACATCCGCTCCATCTGGTCAGCGAGGTCCGCGGAGTAGACTTCCAGGTTCGTCTCGTAGTTGCCGAGCAGGCTGTAGCGGTCGATGTTCGCCGTGCCGACCGTGGACCAGACGCCGTCTATGGTGGCGGTCTTTGAGTGGATCATGATGTGCTTGTAGAGGTGGATCCTCACCCCCGCCTCCAGAAGCTGCCTGAAGTGGCGCCGGGCGAGCCAGTCCGCCGTGACGTGGTTGGAGTTCTCGGGCACGAGTATCTGCACGTCCACACCCCTCTTGACGGCCTCGACGAGCCCGCTGCGCATCGCCCGGTCCGGGATAAAGTAGGCGTGCGTGAGGTAAATGTGCCTGTTGGCCCGGTCTATCGCCTCGAGGTACATCGCCCGGATGGGGAACATCCTCATGTACGGGTCGTTCCTGTGGAAGATCGTCGCGGGGTTCCAGGAGCGCTCCCGGTCCAGCCTAAGCTCCGGGAGCTCAGGGGCGCGGTGGCCGTTCCAGAAGTCGACCAGGTCGTTCTCGATCTCGCGGGCGTCGGGGCCATCGATGCGGATGTGGGTGTCGCGCCATCCGTCCGCGTAGAGGGAGCCTATGTTGTAGCCGCCGACGAAGCCGATCTCCCCGTCCACGCTCATGATGTGCTTGTGGTACCGAAAGACGTTGCGCGGGTTGACGAGGTTCTCGGGCCCCCAGATCGGCCTGAAGTGGAGCAGGTTTATCTCCTTGGGGAAGTCCTTGAACTCGGAGGAGACGAACACGTTGGCGAGGCCGTCGAAGATCACGCACACGTTGACCCCCTCGCGGGCCTTCTCGGCGAGCGCCTCCACGAAGCGCCGGCCGACCGCGTCCCCCTTCCAGATAAACGTGCCGATGTAGATGGACTTCTTCGCGTTGCGGATGTCTTCGATCATGGCGTCGTAGAGCTGGACGCCGTAGGGGTAGAGCTTGAGGCGGTCGCCCCCTTCCAGGGAGACCTCCGGCTGGTCCTCCCACGGGAAACCGCCCTGCGGGCCCGCGCGACGCTTGCGCAACTGGGCCATCGCCACCAGCACGCCAACGACCGCCGCCTGCACCGCCGTCAGCGCGAGAAAGAGCCTGAGCCCGATCCTTCGCAGGTCGGAGACCGCGCGTCCCAGAGAGAAGTTCATGGTCCGGATTATAGCGGCGGACCCGCGGGGTGTGCCCGCGCTACCGGCGGCGGAGGCGGGAGACGAAGCCCTTCGCCTCCTCGGTGGCGCGGCGACGGATCTCCTCCATCTCCTTCTCCCCGACCTTCTGCCCGCCGCGCTCGAAGTACAGCATCGTCGAGCGGCCCATCGCCACGGTGCCCGCGTACCCGATGGCCGCCCCCGCGGCCCAACCCCCGACCGGGACCACCTTCACCACCTGCCTTGTGAGCGCCCGCAACCCGAACCCCGCGGCCAGCACCCCGAGGAGCTCCCTGGCCCTCTGGAACGAGAGCTCCTCCCCGTAGGCGGCGGCCAGGTGCAGGACCATCCTCGCCTGGTTCGCGGTCATCATCGGCATGTCGGCACCAGGGATCGGCAGGAGACCGATCACCGCGTTCTCGCGGGCGTTCTTGCGGATGATCCTCTCGCACGCAGCCCGCCTGAGAGGGGGATACGCCTTCGCCAGCGGGACCAGATAGTCTTCGTCGATCG
>CADCUW010000179.1 GCA_902805985.1 uncultured Rubrobacteraceae bacterium | reverse complement strand
CAACAAACCGCTCTTTCTCATTCCCACACCTTTCTGTAGCGGACCGGACGAAAGAAAGGTGTGCAGCCCCCCGTCCCTATGCGTGGTAGGAATCGTAACATTTCGAACGAGAGGAACGCATCCCCCATATGGGCTAGGTTTGAAACACGGTATCGTCAGGTCGATAGTCGAGGAGGCGCTGACGCTAAGTCTGAAGGACAGGCACCTCTTCTTGCTAGGCATAGCGCGCCAGATCTCCCCTCCCCGTGAGGCCGGGTAGTCGTGGCGAAGGTGAGGAAGCCGTCGGAGACCGCCTAGCTGCACGTCAGGCCGCCCAGGCGCGCCACCGGGGTGGGCGGCGAGGGCGACCGCCCTGTGGCCCGCCGGTACGCCAACAGGGCCGGATAGCTGAAGCTGCGCGAGCAGGTAAACCGCGCCCTTGAGGCCGAGGAGGGGATGGCGTCCGAGGCCCGCTACCGCGAGACGGACGGGGCCGAGTACAAACTCGTTGTCTACGGGGTGACGGGCAGGGAGAAGCCGGGAGAGCCCAGGGAGCCGGAGAGGCCGGACCGGTCGATGTTCGCCTAGGGACCGTCGGAGTACCGCACGCGGGCGGCGGCCAGGACCTCCGGGTCCATCAGGCGCGCGTTCACCCCCATCACGTCGACCCCGGGATCCACGGCGACCCAGTGCGAGACGCACCCGCACTCCCGACAGCGGTGGGTCTCGAGGGTCCTGTCGCCCCATACGTAGACTTCGGTGGGCGGCTTAGAGGGGAGCACGCGCACCCTATCGGGCGCGTAGTAGGCCCACAGGGCGCCGTACCGCCGGCATATCGAGCAGTGGCAATCGTTGACCTCCACCGGCGGGGGGTCGATCTCCAGGCGGACGGCACCGCAATGGCACGAAGCTTCTATCATCTCTCGCCCGTAGCCCCCCTCCATCTCTTGGCCCTCCTCGCCCGCAGTGTACGTTACCAGGCATGTCGGTAGAGCCTATCCACCCAAGTGCGGGTAACTTGCCTCCTCGGAGGGGCGAACCCAAACCCCGCCCCATTTCGCGCCTACCCGCACCCCGCCGCCGTCCCTAGCGGCGAGTACGCCAGTACCGCGGAGGTTCCCTTCCCAACGCCGGGACGGCGCACGAAAAGGCCGGGGTCCCGGAAGACCCCGGCCCAATCGTTAGCCGGCGCGCTCTTAGTACAGGAACAACAGATCGCCGCCGCCCTGGAACAGATCGTCGATCTCGCCGCGCCCGGCGTTTGCCTGGTTCTGGGTAATGCCCTGGTCGCTGCTCACGCTCGCGACGTTCTCGTCACCGATGGCGTCCGCGTCGCCGAACTGGGCCTGAAGGGCGAACTGGAACTGCGAGGCGTCCAGGTACGAGACATCGCCGCCGGTCGCCACGCTGTCGTCCACGGCGCGGGCGTCTTGCGCCAGAGCCGGGGAGGCCGCCATCAACAACAGCGCCGCCGTCGCCGTCGTCGCAATTATCTTCTTCATCCGCTTCTCCTTCGTTCGAGGCTGCCTACCGGCCGTTTGTGTACGACGGGATAAGTGTCGCCCAGCGAGGACCGATCGGCATCACGCATTTTGCGTATATTTGTTGAAGCGCGTGCTTTCTGCCCGGCGAAAGCGGCGGCTTCGCCTCGTGCCGAAATACTCTCTTCGCATCCGCCAGCGTGATCCCGTAGCCTACCTACCCGCACGGACAGGAGTACTCTCACAACAGCAGGTCGGGGATCCGCTTCCAACATGCCTCGTTGTGGGTGCAGGGCACGACGGTGTCCACACCTACCGCCCCGGAGGCCGCGACGACACCAACCTCACGATGTCCCCACGATCTCCGCCGCCACCGCCACGAGCGTAGGGCGCGTCGTCTCCTTCCCTAGAAGTTGCCGGGCCCGTGGTCTATCCAGTCCTCGGCCGCGATCCAATAGTCGTAGTAGCCCGCGTGGGAAGCGCCGAGCCGGGCGGTGGCGAGAGCGCCCATGGCCGGGTGGGAGTGTAGGAGCAACCCGTCTAGCACGCGATCTTCAACATGCCGAACGTCCAAGATATCGAGCCCCTGGAGTCGTTCGGGCGGGAGATCACACCCGCCGTCGCGGACTTCTAGGGCGAGGAGTCCAGGGGCGGCGCGGGAACCGTCGCGTCACACGGCGCGGTCGCCGATGTCCCGGCGCAGTTGCTCCACCTCGCCCTCGTAGAGTTCCACGAGACCGTCGGCCGTCTGCAGGTGTAGCTCTCCTCCCGGACCCAGGTCCACGGCACGGCCCTCCAGGGTCTCGCCGGAGCGCCTGACACGAACCCGCTCCCCGAGGGTCACGTTGAGAACGCGCCAGTCGTCGAGGATGGCTGCGAAGTCGTGTATGCGGTCGAGTTCATCTTCGAGGTTACGGAGCAGGTGCCGGAGAAGGTCGAGGGATTCCACGTCGCGACCGAGCCCGTGGCGGAGGGTGGCGACCTCGCTATCCGGGACGCCGAGGTCTTCGGGGTCGAGGTTGGCGTTGAGGCCGACGCCGAGGATGGCGTGGTCCACGCAGGATGCTTCTGGCGGTGCCGCCCCCCGAATGCCCGATTCTGCCAGGATACCGCAGATCTTGCGCCCGCCCGGCTCCACGAGCAGGTCGTTGGGCCACTTGATGCCGACGTTCGCCCCGAGCTCCCGCAGGGCTTTCGCCACCGCGACGGCGGCCGTCTGGGTAACACGGGGGGCCGCAGCGGCTTCGAGGTCGGGGCGGAGGACGAGGGACATCCAGAGCCCGCCCTCGGGCGAGCCCCACGCCCGCCGAAGCCTCCCACGCCCGCCGGTCTGGACGCCCGCCACGACTAGCGTGCCGTGCGGGGCGCCGGCCCGGGCCAGCTCGCGCGCACGGTCCTGGGTGGATGCCAGGGCCTCGTGTACCTCTACGACGCGGGCGAGCGGGCTTCCGAGGGAGCGGATGGACTCCCCGGTTAGCCCCCTCAACCGAAACCGAGCTCTTCCAGCGTCGCCATCTCACCGAGCGCGCGGACGGCGGCCTGAACGAGTGGGACGGCGAGCAGGCCGCCGGTCCCCTCTCCGAGGCGCATATCCAGGTTTAGAAGCGGTCGGAGGTCCATGGAGTCGAGGGCGATGCGGGCGCCGGGTTCCGCCGAGAGGTGGCCGGCGATGACGTACGCGACAGAATCGGGGGCGAGGGCTCGGGCGGCGAGCGCGGCGGCGTTGGAGACGACGCCGTCGAGGACGACGGGCACTCCGCAGGCGGCTCCCATCAGGATCACACCGACGATGGCCGCGTGCTCCAGCCCACCAACGGCCGCGAGGACGTTTATGGGATCATCGGGATCAGGCGCGTGCAACGCCAACGCCTCCCGCACCACCCCGACCTTGAGCTCGTAGGTCTCGTCGTCTATGCCGGTGCCGCGGCCCGTGGTCTCCTCCGGGGAACGGCCGGTGAAAGCGGAGATGAGCGCCGCCGCCGGCGTCGTGTTCCCGATGCCCATGTCCCCGGTAACGAGCAAGTCCACCCCACCGCTCTCGACGAGCTCCTCCGCGACGCCGGCCCCCGCGAGCACGGCCCTCGCCGCCTCTTCCCGGCCCATCGCCACTCCCCGGCTCAGGTCGTCCGTCCCGGGCCTGACCTTCGCCCCGCGCAGCGACGGATGCCGCTCCAACGCGGAGGCCACCCCGACGTCGAGCACGCTGACCCGCGCCCCGACGGTCTTCGCCAAGGCGTTGACGGCCGCCCCGCCGGCGCAGAAGTTCCGGACCATCGCCGCCGTCACCTCCCGCGGCCACGGCGAGACGCCCCGCTCCAGGACACCGTGGTCCCCGGCGCAGACCACGACCGCAGGGCTCACCGGCACGGGCGGCGGGCACTCCCCCACCACGCCCGCGAGCCGCAGGCCGAGCTCCTCCAGTCGCCCCAGGCTGCCCGGCGGCTTGGAGAGCGCGCGCTGGCGCCGCCCGGCCTCCTCTACAGCGCGCTCGTCTGGCGGCGGTATCTCCGCCGCAAGCTCCATCACCCTGTCTTCCAGGCTCAAGCGGGCCGCCTAGTGGTGATGGTGGCCGTGCGAATGGTCGTGACTATGGCCCGGCTCGTCGGGGTGGTAGTGGGGTGTGGCCGGGGCGCCGACCTTCTCCTCGAACCCGGGCAACGCGACCCGGTGAACGCAGACGTCGCAGTTCATCCGGATGTCCCCCTCCACGGCCTCGGCGTAGCGCTCCGCGAGCAGGTCCGCCACCCGCGCGTCCGGGCCGAAGTAGCCGGCGTAGCGCACCTCGACCTCCGGGTTCCCGGCCGCGAAGGCCTCGGCCCGGTCCCTGATGCGCTCCTCGAGGACGCCCGTGAAGAGGAAGTACGAGAAGACGACGATCCGCGCAGCACCCAGCCTGCGGAGGCGGTCGAGGCCCTCCTCCACACCGGGCGGGGTCATGCTGATGAAGGCGCTCTCGACCATCGGGTAGGGGCGGCCCTCGTAGAAGAGGCGCGTTATCTTGGCGATGTCCGAGTTCGCGTCGGGGTCGGAGGAGCCGCGCCCGACGACAAGGACGGCCGTGTCGGGTTTCTCGGCCTCGGGGACGACGGCGGAGATCCGCTCTTCCATCAGCTCCAATAGCTCGGGCCGGACGCCGAGGGCGCGGCCGTAGCGGAAGTCCATCTCGGGGTGATCCATCCCCTCGCGCACCAGCGTTGCCGGTATGTCGTCCTTGGCGTGGCCGGCGGCCAGCAGCATGAGGGGGACCGCCGCGACGTTCCGCGCCCCTTCCTCCGCCAGTCGGTTCACGCACTCAGAGATCGGGGGCCGCGAGAGCTCGATAAATCCTCCCTCCACCGAGAGGCCAGGATTCCGCTCCCTGAGCAGCCCGACGAGCTCGTGGAACTCCTTGGCGCCCCGCGGGTCGCGGCTGCCGTGGCCCACGACCAGGAACGCGGGCTTCCTGCTGTCGTTACCGTTCTTCTTCCCGATGCTAACGATCTTCTGCATCTTCCTCCTCGTAGTAGATAAGCGCGTTCAACGCCGCCGCCGCGACCGCGGAGCCACCCTTCGGCCCCCGGTTCGCCACACCCGCAAGATCGCTCCGCAAGAGAGCCTCCTTCGACTCCGCCGCGCCGACGAAACCGACCGGAAGGCCGATGACGAGCGCCGGACGGCTGTCCGTTTTCAACAGCTCGAACAGTGCTGTCGGGGCGTTCCCGACGACCCAGAGGGCCCCGGACCCTACCTCCCCGGCCGCGAGCCGGAACCCGGCCGCCGACCGCGTGATGTGGAGCTCTTCGGAGAGGTCCCGCGCCCTTGGGTCAGAGACGAGGCAGGTCGTCTCCCTGGAGGTGATGCCCGCGGCCACCATGTGGACGTCCGTGACGATAGACGCGTCGCGGCGCAGGGCTTCGAGACCGACTTCGAGCGTCGGCTCGTCCAGGACGAGGCTCGTCCCGTAATCCGGGTCCGCGGAGGCGTGGATAACGCGTTCTGCGACGGCCCGGCCCAGAGGCCCGAAGTGCGAGAGGTCCACCATCTCGCGTAGGATCCGGTAGCTCTCGGCTTCTATGGGGTGGACGCGCCTCAATCTTCCTCCAGCAGCAACTCGACGCAGGCGGATACGGGGCAGACTTCGGCGCATTCGGCGCAGCCCGAGCAGCGGCCTTCGAGCACGATCAGGGGCGAACCGTAACCCCTCGGCGCGGGTTGGATCGCCTTCTCCGGACAGGTCTTTATGCAGGCGCCGCAACCCGCGCAGGCGTCCGTGACGGCGAAGACGCTCCTCACGACAGGTAGCCCCGCGGCGTCACCATGCGCCCGGCGACCAGCCTCGTCTGCGAGCTGCCGACCACGACGACCGTCAGCATGTCCACCTCTTCGGGGCGCAGGGAGGCGAGGTCCGTGAGGTCCACCCTCTGCGTCGGGCGGTAGGCGTCCCGCACGATGCCGACCGGGGTGTCCGGCGGGCGATGGTTCAGCAGCATCTCCTTGACCTTGCCCAGTTGCCAGTCGCGTCCCTTCGAGCGCGGGTTGTACAGGGAGACGACGAAGTCCCCGAGGCCCGCCGCTTCCACGCGGCGCTCTATGACCTCCCACGGCGTCAGGAGGTCTGAGAGGCTGATCGAGGCGTGGTCGTGACCGAGCGGCGAGCCGAGCAAAGAGGCCGCCGCCTGCGCCGCCGTCACGCCCGGCACCACGACGACTTCAACGTCCTCCCCCGCGAGCTCCAGCGCCGGTGAGGCCATCGCGTAGACCCCGACGTCGCCGCTGGAGACCAGGGAGACGGCGCCGCCGGAGCGGGCCTCCTCTATGGCCGCCTCGGCGCGCGCGATCTCGTCCCCGAGCGGCATCGTGAGGACCCGCGTTCCGGGCCGCAGGAGGTGGCGGACGCGGTCCACGTACTGGTCCAGGCCGACGACGAGCTCCGAGGCGGCCAGGGCGTCGCGGGCGAGCGGTGGGATGAGGCCCTCCTCCCCCGGCCCGAGGCTGACCAGCATCAGCTTTCCCCGGACCGGTAACCGTCCCAGGGCCACCGTCGCCATCGCGGACTTCCGCTTCTGGAGGATCAGCTCCGCCCCGGAGACCAGCACCGCAGCCTCCGCCACGCTCGGCGTCCCCACCGCCTCCCGCACCACCGGAGAAGGGTTGGGCGTCTCTATCTCCGCCAGCTCTTCGGCCGGATGGAACCGCACAGGCACGCCGAGCCTCTCCGCGACCTCGATGAGTCCCGCCTCGTCGCGCTTCGCGTCGACGCTCGCGAGGGCGGCGACGCTTCCCTCCGAGAGACCGGCCTCCGCGAGCGAGGCGCGAAGCAGGCCCAAGATCTCCTCCGCCGAAGCCCCCCGGCTGCATCCGACCCCGGCCACGAGCGAGGGCGGCCTGTAGACGACCGCCGGGCGCGGCACGTCGGCGGTCCGGTCGGAGACGAACAGGAGCGGCGGCTCGGGCCCGTCTACGCGGACGACGTTCTCCGGCAACGGCCCGAGCGGCAGACGGCGGTCGGAAAAGAGGCGAACGGTCTCGCCAGAGACGAGCGCCGCCCCCACAACGGCCAGGTCCGAGCCATCCTCCAACCGCAGGCCGAGGTCCCTGCCGAAAGAGTCGAGGGCCGGGAGGCCCAACCCATCGCTCGCGGTGGTGACGACGGGCGTGGCGCCCAGAGAGTCGGCGACCCGCCCGGCGAGTTCGTTGGCGCCGCCATCATGGCCGCCGCAGAGAGAGACCGCGAACAGGCTCGCGTCGTCCACGGCCACCACGCCGGGGTCGGAATGTTTGTCCTGTAGGAGTGGGGCGATGAGGCGGACGGCGGCACCGGTGGCGAGGAAGAGGACGACGGCGTCGCACTCCACCCAGGCCCGGTGGAGGGCCTCTCTCGGACGGCCCTCGTAGAGCCGGGCATCGTCCCAGGACGTTGCGAGGTGGGCGGCGTTGCGGCGGCCGTTTTCGGTGGCCGCTACCAGGCCGATCACGACCGGCTCCCACAGACCACGAATACGGCGCTATCCGGCACGATGCGGTGCATGGAAGCTATTCCTTTTAAGGGGGACGTCTGCAACAACGTGGTCTCGACCTCGAGGCCGCAGTCCTCGAGTACCCTGCCAGCCGGCACCACCCGCTCTATCCCCACGAGGGTCAGCACGACCGACCGCCGCGCCCTCACGGCGCAGAGCTTGACGATCTCCTCGAACGGTCCGCCCGTCCCCCCGACGAACACGGCGTCGGGCTCGGGCAAGTCTCGCAGGGCGTCCGGTGCGGCACCTTCCACAACCTCAACGTAGGCTGAGTGGCGTTCGGCGTTGCGGCGGATACGGGCGCAACTCCCGGGGTCGCGTTCCACGCCTATGGCGGCTGCACCGAGCCGGGCGCACTCGATGATGACCGAACCGCTGCCGGCGCCGACGTCCCAGACGAGGTCACCGGGGCCGGGGCCGAGGCGCGAGAGGACCAGGGCGCGGGTGGAGCTCTTCGTGATCATGCCCGAGCGGTGCTCGAACTCGTCTTCCGGCAACGCCCATCGGCCCACGCCTCCGTAGCCCGAGGAGATCCAACCCTTCCCAGAGACCCGCTCCTCATCCAGCACGAGCACCACGTTGGGGTCCTCCCAACTCCTGCCCGCGACGCCCCCCGCCTCCCCGCGGAACACACGCTCGTCCGGCCCGCCGAGCCTCTCGGCGACGAGGAAGGTCCGGCCCAGGCCGTCCAGCGACCCGGCAAGCTCCGCCGGCCCGAAGTCAGGAGAAGTAAGGACGGCGACCTTCGGGTGGGCCCGGCATACGTTGACGGCGCGTCGGGGCTCGCGCCCGTGGGCGCTGACGGTGACGGCGTCGTCCCAGGAGAGGCCCGCCCGCGCAAACGCCAGGGCCACGGACGAAACGGCCGGCAGGATTTGAAGGTTCGCGCTCCCGAACCGCTCTTCCAAAAGGCGTGTGATGCCGAAGAAACCGGGGTCTCCAGAGGCGAGTACGACTACCGGACCATTCTCCGCTTCTATGCGCGAGAGCGCGGCGGAGAGATCGCGCTCGAAGACAACCGCCCGGTCTGACCCGACGGCAATCTCCTCGAGGTGGCGCTTGCCGCCGACGACGATGGCGGCGCTTTCGACCAATTCGGCGGCTGCCCGGGACAGCGGGCTCCCGTCGCGGCCGATCACCGAGATGCGGCTCATGCGGCGTTCCAGGTCGTCTTCTCGATGGCGCCGGGGCTCCAGCCGGCCGGGTCGAGGGTGTCGAAGTCCACAAGGATTACGTGGACCTCCAGTTTGTCTTCCGCGTAGACGGTCAGGTTCTTCGCGGCTTCTTCGCAGAGCAGGTGAGGGGCCTCCTTCAGGTCCGCGGAGCGCCAGAGCTCGTAGGCGTGGCGGGCGGTATTGGCGGTCTTGATCTCCTCTACTAGACCCGGGGCGCCGCCGGCCCTCTTCGTCACCTCGGACAACAGATCATTGTCCACCTTGGAGCGGGTCCAGTGGGTCATCATCACGCCGGCGGCGAGCTTGGAGATCTTGCCGGCCATCCCGACGAAGAAGCACGTCCCGAGGCCGTTCTCGACGGCACGCTTGATGGCCTGCCCGGTAAAGTCTCCCACCTCTATAAAACACACCTCTTCGAGGTCAGGCAGGAGGCGCATGGCGGCCTTCTCCGTCAGGCCTCCGGTGGAGAGGACGAAGGTGCCGTGCCCCTGGGCGCCCATGACGTTCACGGCCTGCACGACGCTCGCGGCCCACGCGGCGGTCGAGAACGGGCGGACGATGCCGGTCGTGCCGAGGATGGAGATGCCCCCGATGATGCCGAGGCGCGCGTTGGTCGTCTTCTCCGCCATCTTCTCGCCGCCGGGGACGCTGATGACGACGCGGACGCCGCGTTCTTGCGGGTCGAGGGCCTCGCGCACAGAGTAGGAGATCATGCGCCGAGGGGTGTCGTTTATGGCGGGGCCACCTACGGCAAGCCCGAGCCCTGGCTTCGTCACCAGCCCCACGCCCTCGCCACGGTCGAGGTCGAGGCCCGGCTCGTCCTTCCACGAGACGCGGGCGGTGATGTGGGCGGCGTCCGTGACGTCGGGGTCGTCGCCGGCGTCCTTGACCACGACGACCTCGGCCCAAGAAGGCCCGAGATCGCACCGCTCGATAGGAAACTCGACTCGCCGTTCCTCGCCCTTCTTGGGGAGTCTTATAGCCACCCGGGTCTGGGGCTCGCCGCTCGCCAGCGCCGATGCTGCGGCTTTGGCGGCGGCGGCGGAGCAGGCGCCGGTGGTCCAGCCGGTCCTGAGCTTCTCGCTCTTCGCCTTGGCCATACTCGGGGGCATGGAGGGCTCCGTGATCCTGCGCCGGGGCATCGGGGGTCTCAGGCCTCCTGGCTCGCCCGGCGGAACATGTGCGAGAAGGCCGGGCTGTAGAGGTGGGAGCGGGTGCCGCCGGCGCCGAGGCCTGGGCCTACCAGGATCAGGGCCTGCCGCGTGAAACCGGCCTCCCTGATGCGATCCGCCAGCTCCTCCAGCCGGCACTCGATGACCTCCTCGTCCGGCCAACTCGCCCGGTAGACGACCGCGCACGGGGTCTGTGGAGCGTAGCCGCCGTCGAGGAGGTCCTCCTGGAGCGCGCGCGGTTTGGCGGCCGAGAGAAAGATCGCCATCGTCGTCCCGTGGCGGGCGAAGCCTTTTATGTCCTCGTTGTTCGGCATCGGGGTGCGGCTCGCGCGGCGCGTGAGGATGACGGACTGGGAGACCTCCGGCACCGTGAGCTCGCGCCCGATGGCAGCGGCGGCGGCACCCAGAGAAGAGACGCCGGGCACGATCTGCCACGCGAGGCCCATCTCCTCGCAGAGCTCGATCTGCTCCATCACCGCCCCGTACAGGCTCGGGTCGCCGGAGTGGACCCGCGCGACCGTCAGGTCTTCCGCGACCGCCCGCTGATACAGCTCGCGCACGCCTTCGAGCGGGATGGTCGTCGACTCGACTACCTCGGCCCCCGGCGCCGCGTGCTCGAGTACTCCTTCGTGGACGAGACTTCTGGCCCAGACCACGACGTCCGCCTCCCCTATGAGCTTCGCGCCCCGGATCGTCAGCAGATCGGGCGAGCCCGGCCCCGCCCCTATAAACCAGACCTTACCCAAGTCCTTCCGCCTCTCTGGTAAAGATAACCGTCGACAGATACGTCCCCTCGCGCCCGGCCATCCCGGCCGCCGGGACCACTTCTTCGCCCTCGATCCCGAGCCTGGCCCCGTAGACCGCGCCCCCGAGCCTCCCCGCCTCCTCCGCCACCCCGAGAACCTTTGGCATCCGGCTCCCACCCTTGTAGCAGACGACGGTCTCGAAGGACCCGAGCGCCTCCCGCAAGCCCCCCTCCCCCGCCGTGAACGGCAAGAGCGCCAGCCGCTCGTCACCCTCCAGCAGCACCGTCCCGCTCCGCGAAGCCAGATCCTGCATCGCCGTGATGCCTGGTACGGTCTCCACCTCGACGTCCGGGATCGCCGCCCGAACCGTCCGGGCCAGGTACGTGAAAGTCGAGTACACGTTCGGGTCCCCGATGGTCGCGAACGCGCAGGTCTTCCCCTCCCGCAGATGCCCCGAGACCTCCCGCGCCGCGCCGGTCCAGTTCCGCTCGCGCGCCTCCGCATCGTCGGAGAGGGCGAAGAGCACCCGCCGGATGCGCTCCTCGTCCAGATGCTCCCGCACGGTGGCCTCGGCCCGCCCGACCTCGCCCGTGTCCCCGACCGGCACGAAGACCTCGTCGGCCTCCCGCAGCGCCCTGAGACCCTTGATCGTCAACAGCTCCGGATCCCCGGGACCCACGCCAACACCGATAAGCCTGCCGCTCATACGCGGACCCCTGTCCGTTTCGCCGTCCGGAGCAGCCGGCGCGGCAGCCCGGGGGCCGCGGCCCAGTGGGTGTGCAGGTAGCTCGCGTGGACGCCGCCGGACACGAAGCCCTCGACGCCGCGGCCCGCGAGGCTCCAGGCCGGCGTCTCTCCCGCGCCCGGCTCGACGGCCGAGTAGTGGAACTCGTGGCCGCGGACGGGGGCGTTCTCCCTGGCGAGGGACGAATCGTGCGCCGCCCGCGCCTCCCTGTAGCCGAGGGTCAGGCGGCCCGTCATCCGGGCCGAGACGTCGAGCACGCCGCACATGGGTCTGCCGTCCAGCTCGCGGGACAGGTAGAGCAGGCCGCCGCACTCGGCGACGACGGGCCGGCCCCCGACGGCGAAGCGGGCGACACCTGCTTTCATGGGCTCGTTGGCCGAGAGGGCGTCGGCGTAGGCCTCGGGGAAACCGCCGCCGAGGTAGAGGGCGTCGGTCCCTTCCGGCAGGTCTTCGTCCGAGGTGGGGTCGAAGGGGATCACCTCCGCGCCCGCGCCCTGCATGAGCTCCACGTTCTCTTCGTACAGGAAGCTGAAGGACGGGCCCGCCGCGACCGCGACCCGCACCCCGGGCGTCCGCCCCTCCTCCGGCGCCTCCGGGCTCCAGGGTTCCGCATGGAGCGGTCCGGCGGAGGACCCCAGCCGCATCACGGCGTCGAGGTCGAGGGAACGGGTCACGACGGCGCCGAGGGCGTCGATGGACTCTCGCGCCTCGTGGCGGCGTTCGGCCGCCGGGACGAGGCCGAGGTGCCGGTCGGGGGTGCTGACGGCGGCGTCGCGGCGGAGGACGCCGAGTACGGGGATGCCAAGGGGTGTGAGGGCCTCGCGGAGCATCTTCTCGTGGGTGGCGGAGCCCACGCGGTTCAGGACGACGCCGGCGACGTTCAGCTCGGGGTCGAAGGTCCTGTAACCGTGGACCATCGCGGCGGCGGAGCGGGCCATCGCGGATCCGTCCACAACGAGGACGACCGGCGCGCCGAGAAGCTTGGCGACGTGGGCCGTAGACGCAAGCTCTCCGCCGCCGCTCTTGCCGTCGAAGAGGCCCATGACGCCCTCTATGACCGCGACGTCAGCCCCGCGGGCGCCGTGGGCGAAGAGCGGCCCGATGAGATCCGGGCCAGAGAGGAAGGCATCGAGGTTGCGTCCAGGCCTTCCCGTGGCGAGGGCGTGGTAGGAGGGGTCTATAAAGTCAGGGCCGACCTTGAAGGGGGCGACGCGGAGTCCTCTGCTCGCGAGCGCGGCCATCAGGCCGGAGGCTACGGTGGTCTTGCCGACACCCGAGTGGGTGCCCGCGACGACTATGCGCGGGGTCCCTACCACTCGATACCCTTCTGGCCGCGGTAGCCCTCGTCCATGGGGTGTTTGACCTTCTGTACCTCGCTCACGAGATCGGCGGCCTCGATGAGCTCCGGCGGGGCGTCTCGGCCGGTGACGATGACGTGCTGGAAGCCGGGGCGGTTATTGAGGACCTCTACCACCTCGGCCGTGTCGACCCAGCCGAACTTCATCGGGTAGGTGAACTCGTCGAGGAGGAGCATGTCGTAGGTCTCGTCGGCGAGGCGGCGCTTGACCTCCTCCCAGCCCTCGCGGGCCAGGTCGGCCGAGTGCTCCAGGTCCTTTACCGTCCAGGTCCAGCCGTCGCCCTGCTTGAACCAGTCGATGTTGCCGAGGGCCTCTGCGGCCTGCTGCTCGCCGACGTTCCACTTGCCGGACTTAACGAACTGGTAGACCCCTATGCGGTAGCCGCGGGCCCATCCGCGGAGCATGATCCCGAACGAGGCCGTGCTCTTGCCCTTCCCGTGCCCCGTGTTGACGACCAGCAGCGGCCGTTCTCTGTTCGACCTGCGCCTGAGCCTCTGCTCCCGCGGCTCCCGCGTCTTCTCCGCCTCGCTCACGCCACCCGCCTCCTCTCGACCAGCTCCACGAGCGACTCGGCCCGCAACTCCTCCAGACGCAGACACCGCGCCCCCAACACCTCCGCAACCTCGGCGGCCATCCCGAGCCGCACGTGCCCCTCCTCGGTATCGACCACGAAGGAGGCCGCGCCCAGGGCCCGCAGCCCCGAGGCCGCCTCGCGCGGGTCGGGCCCCGCCGTCGCCCGCCCGTCCGTCAGGAGGACGAGGAGGGGACGTCGTTCCCCGTCGCGCAGGCCCTCCCGTTGTAGCACCTCGGCCGCCTTCGCGAGCCCCGCTGCCAGCGGCGTGCGTCCCCCGGTCGGGAGGTCTTCCAGGCGGGAGGCGGCGAGCTCGACGCTGGAGGTAGGTGGAAGAAGTAACTGCGCGGTCTCTCCCCGGAAGGAGACCAGGGAGATCTTGTCCCTCCGCTGGTAGGCGTCGCCCAGCAAGGAGAGCACGGCCCCCTTGACGGCGGACATGCGCCTCTTCGCCGCCATCGACCCGCTCGCGTCCACGAGAAACACGACGAGGTTCCCCTCCCGCCCCTCCCTGACGTTCTCCCGCAGGTCCGAGGTCCTGACCACGAGCCCGGGTCCGTTCCGCCCACGCTCCTTCTGGTGCGGGGCAGCCGCCCGGACCGTCGCAGAGAGCGCCACGTCCCGCGCCCCGCCGGACGGCTCCCGGTCCCCGACCGGATGCCCCGACGCCCCAACCGAGCGACTCCGGCGCCCGAGGGGGCCGCCGCTGCCCCTGTCCTCCCGCTCCAGCCTCACCGGCTTGAAAGGCTCCGCCGACGCGTGGCCCCGCTCTCCGGCGCCGGTCCGCGCCTCGGAGGGTTCGGGGTCGGGACGCCCTTCGCCGGTCTCCTCCCTGGCGCCTTCCGGTGGCGCACCGCCACCGCCAGGGTCGTCTTCGGGCGGTTCGGGGCCCTGGAGGGCGTTCTCTATCTCCTCGGGGTCCACGCCCGGACTCTCGAAGGGGCCGCGACGGCGCCGGTGGGAGAGGGCCAGCAGGGCGGCCCGCCTCACGTCATCGAGGTCCACCTCACCCCTGGCGTCCCAGGCCGCGAGGGTCCGGGCGGTCCGGGCGGTCACTATGTCTCCCCGCAGGCCGTCCACGCCCAGCTGGGCGCAGAGCGTGGAGATCGCCATCAGCGTCTCGTCCCCCAGCCGCACGCCCGGAAGCCGCCGCCGCGACATCTCGACGGAGGCGGCCAGCTCCGCGTCGGCCCCCGACCACTTCGCGGCGAACTCCCCCGGGTCGGCCTCGTGGTGCAGACGGCGGCGGACCACCTCGACCCGCTCGGCCGGGTCGGGGCTGCCGGCGACCTCGACGGTGATGCCGAACCTATCCAGCAACTGCGGCCTGAGCTCGCCCTCCTCGGGGTTCATCGTGCCGACGAGGACGAAGCGCGACGGGTGGCGCACGCCCATGCCCTCCCGCTCGACGTGGTTCACGCCCATCGCCGCCACGTCCAGCAGCAGGTCAACGAGGTGGTCCGAGAGCAGGTTCACCTCGTCCACGTAGAGGATGCCCCTGTGGGCCGCCGCCAGCAGACCCGGCTCGAACGCCTTCTTCCCCTCAGAGAGCGCTTTCTCGATGTCCAGCGTCCCCGCCAGCCGGTCCGTGCTCGCCCCCACGGGCAACTCGACCAGCCGAACCGCCCGCTCCTCGACGGGCGCGTCGGTCGGGTGCGGACCCGATGGGCACTCGGGGTTCGGTGCTTCGGGGTCACAGGAGAACGGGCAGCCGGCGATCACCCGGATCGGGGGCAAGAGCTTCGCCAGCGCCCGCACGGCCGTCGATTTCGCCGTTCCCTTCTCCCCACGCACCAGGACGCCGCCGACCTCGGGCGAGACGGCGTTCAGGAGCAGGGCGAGCTTCAGGTCATCCTGCCCGACGATGGCAGAGAAGGGGTACGGGGCGTTCAAGACCCCGACCTCACCCGTCGAAGGGCTCGCAGAAAGAGCACGACGGCGATCAAGAGTATCGGAACGGCCAGAGAAACGACGCCGCGCTCCAAGACGAGCGGCAACAGGAAGCGCACCAAGAACCCAACGGCCACACCCACGAGGACCAGCGCCACGAATCTCAAGAGCGTCGCTCCATTAGCCCGCATCATCTGCCGGCTCCCTGATCGAGGTAGGCGTACAACGTTAGAAAGAGGAGCAGCGTCCCGAAACCGTAGAGCGAGATCGACGGCAAGCCACCCTCCGAGAACAGGAAGGCCGCCAGTAGAAGGAGCACGCCAGAGAGAAACTCCACCAGGCGAACGGGACTCTTCACGACCCAAACGAAGAAGACCCTCATCCCCGCTCCTCCAGCATGCCCTCGTTCTCCAGGTAGGCCGCCTTGAGCGCCCGGAGGTCTTCCGGATCGGGCTCGGACCAGAGGCCGCGCTCGGCCGCTTCGAGGAGGCGCTCGCCTATGGCGCGCAGGGCCCAGGGGTTGGACTGCTGCATGAAGTCGCGGACTCCCTCGTCTAGGACGTACTTTTTCGTCACGTCGCGGTACATCCAGTCCTCGACGACGTTCGCGGTGGCGTCGTAGCCGAAGAGGTAGTCGACGGTGGCGGAGAGCTCGAAGGCGCCCTTGTAGCCGTGACGTTGCATGGCCTCTATCCACTTCGGGTTGGCGACGCGGGAGCGGAAGACGCGCCTGGCCTCCTCAGAGAGCGTCCGCGTCTTGACCCTCGACGGGTCGGCGGAGTCGCCTATGAACGCCTTCGGGTCGCGGCCGGTGAGGGCGCGGACGGCGGCGATCATGCCCCCGTGGTACTGGAAGTAGTCGTCCGAGTCGAAGAGGTCGTGCTCGCGGTTGTCCACGTTCTTGACCGCGACCTCCGTCCGCCTGAGGTTGTCCTCCATCGCCCCCCGCGCCTCGACGCCGTCGAGCCCCTTGCCGTAGGCGTAGCCGCCCCAGACGGCGTAGACCTCGGCCAGATCCGCATCATCCCGCCAGTTGCGCGCGTCCATGAGCGGCAGCAGGCCCGCCCCGTAGGCGCCCGGCTTGGAGCCGAAGATGCGCGTGGTCGAGCGGCGCTCGTCAGCCCCGTTACGCCTCTCCCCTGCGGCGTGCTTTCTGACGAAGTTCATCTCGTCGGGCTCGGCCAGGTTCGCGACGGTGGTAAAGGCCTCGTCCATGAGGGAGATGAGGTTCGGGAAAGCGTCCCTGAAGAAGCCGCTGATCCTGACCGTGACGTCGATCCTGGGCCGCCCGAGCTCCTCCAGCGGAACTACCTCCAAGCCCGTCACCCGCCTGGACTCCTCGTTCCACACCGGCCTGACGCCGAGCAGCGCGAGTATCTCCGCGACGTCGTCGCCCTGGGTCCGCATCGCCGCCGTCCCCCACACCACGATGCCGACGGTCTCGGGATAACGTCCCTCTTCTTCGAGGTACCGCCCCAGGAGATCATCCGCCAACCCCCGGCCAACCTCCCACGAGAGCGCGCTCGGCAGAGCCTTCGGGTCGACGGAGTAGAAGTTGCGCCCCGTCGGCAGCACGTTGACGAGCCCGCGCGTCGGGGAGCCGGACGGCCCCGCCGGGACGTACCCGCCCCCGAGGCCGCCGAGCAGGTTGCCCATCTCCTCTGGCGTCCGCATCAGGCGCGGCACGACCTCCTCCGCCGCGAACCGCAGCGACCGTTCGACGCCCGCATCGGAGAGGCCCATGGTCTCCTCGCAGACCTCCCCGGCCGCGTCAGCGTCCCACCCGCGCCGTTCCATGGCGAGCAAGAGCGCCTGCTGGGCCTCTTCGAGGCGTTCGATCAGGTCTGACCCCGTCGCCACCACCCCGGGGAACCGCCCGGCGAGCGCCGCCGGCGCCTCTGCCCGCGTCCCCCCGTTCTCGGAGAGGCCCCGCTCGTCCAGGCCGTAGGCATCTCCGATGGCCCGGCGCAATCCGGACACCTGTCCTGAGCCGATGCGCAGTATCTGTCCGATCAAATGGCGCAGGGGCTCCCCTTCGGGCGTCTCGCCGAGGACGTGGAGGCCGCCCCGGATCGGGAGGTCCTTTATCTCGCAGAGGTAGCCGTCCACGTGGTTGAGGAAGTCGCCGAACTCCTCGGGCTGCTCCTCGACGCCGAGGTCGCGGTGGAGCTCGGCGTCGCGGAGGGTCTTCCAGATCCGGACGCGGATGGCGGGGAGCTTGGATGGGTCGAGGGTCTCGACCTGGTAGTACTCGTCCAGGAGCTGCTCGAGCTTCGCGAGGTCGTCGTAGGTGTCGGCACGGGTCATCGGGGGGATCAGGTGGTCCACCACCGTCGCGTGCGCCCGCCGCTTGGCCTGCGTCCCCTCCCCGGGATCGTTGACGACGAACGGGTAGAAGAGGGGCACGTCGCGCAAGGTCGCGTCCGGGGCGCACGAGGAGGAGAGACCGAGCGACTTGCCCGGCAGCCACTCCAGAGTGCCGTGCTTGCCGAGGTGGACGACGGCGTCGGCGCCGAACTCCTCGATCAGCCACCAGTACGCGGCGAGGTAGTGGTGGGTCGGCGGGAGGTCTGGATCGTGGTAGATGGCTATGGGGTTCTCCCCGAAGCC
>CADCUW010000178.1 GCA_902805985.1 uncultured Rubrobacteraceae bacterium | reverse complement strand
CGAAGCTCCTATGCCGGTCAAGGGACCGGAAGCGGTGCCGTCGGGACCACCGTTGAGACGAGGATCTTGTAGAGCTCGCGGGCTATGTGCCTCTTCAGGCACCGCATCGTCTCCCTCCTGCTCTTGCCCTCTGCTGTGCGCCTCTGGGCGTAGGCGCGGGTGCGCTCGTCGCGGCTCATGCGCTCCGCGGCCACAACGTGCAGCGCCCGGTTGGCGTCGCGGTTGCCCCGGCGGTTGAGGCGGTGGCGCACCACCTTGCCAGACGAGGCCGGGATGGGGGCGACCCCGCACATGTGGGCGAAGGCGGCCTCGCTCTTGAGGCGCTTCGGGTCCCGACCGACGGCGAAGCTGGTCCGCAGGGTGGCGGCGGTGTCGACGCCGACGCCGCCCAAGGCGACCAGGGCGGGGGCGGTCTCGGTCACGAGCCGCGCGAGGTGGCCGTCGAGCTCGCGGATCTCCTCGGAGAGGGCCCGGTGACGGCGGGCGATGGAGCGCAGCGCGAGCTTGGTGGCCGCCGCGACGTCACCCGGGAGATCCCCGGGGCGGAAGCCCGCCGCCCTGCGAACCAGCTTCGCCGTGGAGAGCGAGCGTAGCTCGGTCCTGAGGTCCTCCGGGGCGGTGACGAGCAGCGCCTTGAGCTGCTTGGCGGCCTGGGCGCGGGCTTTCACCGCGGAGCGGCGGGCGGTCCGCAAGACCCGGATCATCTCCACGGTCCCTTCCGAGCCCTTCGCCTCGCCGATGGCGGTGCCGGCCGGCACGGCCCTCGCGGCGAGCTCCGCGTCGATCGGGTCGGACTTGCCCGAGCGGTGCTCGTCGCGCCTCTTGGGTCGGCCGACCTCCAGGACCTCCAGGACCTCCAGGACCTCGACGCCCCTCGCCCGCAGAAAGCGCGCCAGGCCGGCGCCGAAGGACCCGGCTCCCTCGATGCCGATCCTCTCCAGGTCGCCCAGGACCTCGGCCCAACCCAGAAGCTCCGCGTAGCCGGCCTCCGTCGTCGGCACCGTAAGCTCGCCCAGGCGACGACCGAGATGATCGAGGGCCACGGCCACGTGCAGGTCGAGGTGGGTGTCCACGCCCACGGTGACGGGCACCACCTCGGCGTCGCTGCGGGCAGGCTCGGGCATGGCGTTTTCTCCTCTCGTTCCATGGTCACGGCTCCGTGCGCTTGCCGGACCGGGACGGAGGGCGGTACTGCGATGGGACCTCTGTAGGCGGGCTCCTATTAGGCCACTGCCACCCCGTCCGGAGCGCGGCGGCGACCCTCCCTGGCCGGCCGACGGTTCGCTAAGAAGGCACCGA
>CADCUW010000177.1 GCA_902805985.1 uncultured Rubrobacteraceae bacterium | reverse complement strand
GTGGTGATGTGGGAGGCGACGAGGCCGGTGCCCGGGATGTCGCGCCAGGGCTGGGAGGCGGCGCTCTTCGCCCGCACCGACCCCGACGCCGAGGAGCCGGACGTGATGTTCCACTTCGGCACCAGCGCCTTCGACCTCAACACCGCCCAGCTCGGCTACCCGACCGCCGAGCAGGCGTTCTGCCTGACCCCGAACGTGATGCGCGCGAAGAGCGAGGGCGTCGTGCGGCTGCGCTCCGGGGACCCGTCGACGCCGCCCCTGATCGACTTCCGCTACTTTACCGACCCCGACGGCTACGACGACCATGTCATAACCGAAGGCGTCAAGCTCGCGCGCGCCATCGCCGGGCAGCCGGCGCTCAGGCCCTGGGTCGAGCGCGAGCTCGCCCCGGGCCCTGGTGTCAGGACCGATGAGGAGATCTCCGAGTACGCGCGCCGCACGGCGAACACCGTCTACCATCCTGCCGGCACCTGCCGCATGGGCGCCGCGGACGACCCGCGCGCGGTGGTCGACCCGCAACTGCGCGTCCGGGGCGTCGGGCGGCTGCGCGTCGCGGACGCCTCCGTCTTCCCGACCATGATAGGGACCAACCCCTGCATCACCTGCATGATGATCGGGGAGAAGTGCGCGGACCTAGTAAAGGAAGCGGCGGCCCCCGCGCCGCCCATGGAAAGGAACCTCGTTATATGATCACGACCAAGGATTACCCCATGTACGTGGCGGGAGAGTGGACGGACTCCGAGTCCGACGCCCGCATGGAGGCGACGAGCCCCGCCACGGGGGAGAAGATCGGGACCGTCCCCCAGGGCACCCGCGGGGACGTCAGGCGCGCCATAAAGGCCGCGAACGATGCCTGGGGCTCGTGGGCAGCCCTCTCGGCCTTCGAGCGGGCGGCGGCGATGGAACGCGTCGCGGGGATCATCGAGGAGCGCCGCGAGGAGCTGGCCCGGACCCTGACCCTTGACCAGGGCAAGCCCCTGGAGGCCGAGGCCTACGACGAGGTGGACGAGCTCATCGAGTACTTCACGATGGCCGCCGCCGAGACCACGCGCCTCGAAGGGTCCATGCCGCCCTCCGTCCACGCAGACAAGCGGGTCCTGCTCTACAGGGTCCCGCGCGGGGTGGTCGGCGTCATCAGCCCCTGGAACTGGCCCTACACCATGCCGGCAGAGATGATCGCCCCGGCCCTGGCCTCGGGGAACGCGGTAGTCTGGGTGCCGGCCCCCTCGACGTCCGTGTGCGCCGTCAAGCTGGCCGAGTGCATCGTGGACGCCGGGCTGCCCGCCGGCGTCTTCAACATGGT
>CADCUW010000176.1 GCA_902805985.1 uncultured Rubrobacteraceae bacterium | reverse complement strand
GGAGCCGCCGGACTTCGACGCCTTCTTCGGGGACGTCGAGCCCCAGCTCAGGCCGCACGGGCTCGAGGGGGCGAAGGTCGCGGTGCGCCACCGCTACGAGGTCAGGGCGAACTGGAAGACGCTCGTCGAGAACAACCGGGAGTGCTACCACTGCCGGGTGAGCCACCCCGAATTCTGCATGTCCAACTACGACCTCGGGCTGCCCGGCGACACCCGCGCCGACGAGGGCTTCGACGCGACCCTGGAGCGCGAGTACGACCGCTGGCAGGGCCTCGGCCTCGCCCCCGAGGAGGTCAGCTTCCCGGACGGCTCCCCCTACCGCGTCTCCCGCCTGCCGCTCAAGGAGGGCTTCCTCACCGAGAGCCTCGACGGCGGCCTCGTGGCACCGCTGATGGGAGATCTCACGGACCCGGCGACGGGCAGCCTCCGCATCATCACCCTCCCTAACTTCTGGGCCCACGCCAACTGCGACTACGCCATGACGACCCGCCTGCTGCCGGCCGGGCCCGAGCTGACGCGGGTCGAGGTCTGCTTCCTCGTGCGCGAAGATGCCGTGGAGGGCGTCGACTACGACCCCGAACGGGTGGCCGCCGTGTGGCGGGCGACCTGCGAGCAGGACTGGGAGCTCTGCGAGAACAACTCAGCCGGCATCAAGTCGGTCGCCTACGAACCCGGCCCCTTCTCGCCCGTCACGGAGAGCTCCGTCGAGTCGTTCGTCCGGTGGTACCTGGACCAACTGGGCGACGGTAGGGAGACCCGGCGCCAGTCCGCGCCGCAACCCGTGTCCGTGGTCTCCTAGCGGGATCCGGGCAGAGGACTTGACGCTGATGGTACCCGGCGGGGCGCCGCGCAAGTTCGGAGACGGCCACCCGCTCGTGGCCGCCCTCCACCTCCAACCGGAGCCGGGGGACGTCCCGGGGAACCTCTTGCTGGCGGAACGCGCCGTGACCGCGGCCAAACGCGCGCACCCGGCGCTCCGGTGGGTGGTCCTGCCCGAGCTCTTCACCACCGGGTACGCCGGCCTCCGCACCGTCCACCGCCACGCCGAGGACGCGGAGCGTGGCGAGAGCGCCAGGTTCTTCGTCTCCCTGGCCCGCCGCCTCGGGCTCTACATGGCCTACGGCTTCCCCGAGATGCGCCGGTCGGGCGCGGTCTCTGACAGCGCGAACCTCGTCGGGCCGCGGGGGCTCCTGCTGACCTACAGAAAGCGGCGGCTCGTGTGGACTACCGACGAGCCCGGCGTGTTCGCCCGGGGCCACGAGGTCCCGGTCGTCCGGGCGGGCGGGGCGCGGGTGGCGCTCGTCATCTGCTGGGACCTCGGCTCCCCCGAGGCCGTGCGCGAGGCGGCGCTCGCGGGCGCGGACCTCATCCTTGCCCCGGCGGGCTGGCGACGCCCGTGGGGCCGGCAGTACGAGCTGGCGTGCGCCGCGCGGGCCCTCGACAACGCCGTCTACCTGGCGAGCGCGAACCAGCTGGGCGACTACCCCGAAGCCACCTTCGATACCCCTGGCGGCGTCTACGGCCCGCACGGCGACCGGGTCTGCGAACGCACCTGCGAACGCACCTGCGAACGCACCTGCGAACGTACCTGCGTACACACCGACGCCTGGAGCATCGCCGAGGTAGACCCTGGACTTCCCGAACGCTGGCGGGACTCCTTCGGCAACACTCTTCCAGAAGACTACACGGCGCCGGCGCCGGAACTCCTGCTCTAGAGCGGCCCGGCACAGAGAGCCGTTCGCCGATGGCGTCTGCACGGGGGATGGCCTTCTTCGCCAGCCGCCCCGAACTCTGGGCGCACTGCCCTACAGGCCCCCACGCCCCGGGCCGGCCACGTGATCTCGATGCGACGCCCGGGGGTTCGTGGCGACCTCAGTAATCCAGGGCGCCGGTCGTCCCGAACAGCTCGTCCACCGGGACCTTCGAGGCTTCTCCGGCCGGGCGGGAGAGGTAGAGGTCGGCGTGGTACCAGCCTTCTTCCTCCTTGCCGGAGGGGTCCACGTCCATGTCCGCCAGTTGCCGCAGGACGTGCTCGCGCTCGGTGGCGTCGGCGAAGCGGCGCTGGGGGAAGGTGCGGGAGGAGAGCCGCTCCGTAACGAGGCCGTACCTGGAGAACAGGTCCGAGAGCGGACCGTAGCCCACCAGGCGTGCTGGCAGGGTCGCGACCCACGGCGCGCGACCATCCGGGCGGGCTCGCGCGACGGCCTTCAGAACTCGGTCGAAGGTGCGCTCCCAGACGTAGCCCACGCCGCCGGTGACGGTGAGAAGCCCCGTGTTCCCGACGGACCCTCTGAAGGCTTCCGACGGTTCCGTCTTCTCCAGATCCTCCCCGAAGCCCGCCTCGAGCAGCCCGGCCCGCAGCGCGTAGCGGACGGCGTTCGCCGCCGAGTCCGCGCCGACGACCTCTGGCGGCGATGGGTGCCTGCATTCAGCGTAGAACGTCCGGTCGGCGTCGAGGAGATCTTCGGTCGAGAGATCCGCGAGCTCGGGGAGGGCGTAGCGGGCGTAGAGGTCGTCGAGGGTGAGATCGTGCCGTAGCAGGGCCGCGTTTACGCCGTAGGAGCAGCAGAGGTCCAGGACGCCGGACGGGCCGCCTCCGGCACTGACCCCTTGCAGCAGCGTCGGGAAGAGACGCCGGCCGTGCTCGGGCGCGAGGTAGTCCAGGGAGCCCAAAGTCTCGAAGTAGCCCCTTGGGTCCGGCCGGTCATAGACGTGGTCAAAGTTCGCCTTGTTCTGCTCGTTGTGCTGAGCGTAGGGGTTCGACACCCTTCTCTACCTCCTTTAGAGTGGCCTACCGATGGCCCTGGGATGTGCCGAGGTATTCTACGCGACCATTTGCGGCGGCCCGTCGTCGCGCCTACTATTGGTGGGGGAATCGGCGGGGAAGGGAGAACGGCGTGGAGAAGGTCATCATCAGCGCGGCTATCACGGGCGGCATGACCGTGCCGGGCCAGAGCGCGGCCATACCGGTTACGCCGGACGAGATCGTCGAGTCAGCCGTGGGCGCCCACGCCGCCGGCGCGACCATCGTCCACCTCCACGTCAGAGAGCCAGAGACGGGCAAGCCGAGCTCGGACATCGGCCTCTTCCGGGAGGTCGTCTCCGGCATCAAGGAGCGGTGCGACGTGATCGTGCAGCCCACAACCGGCGGCGGGAAGGGCATGTCGCTCGAGGAGCGGGCCGCCGTCCTCCCCGAGCTCGAGCCGGAGATGGCGACCTTCAACACCGGCTCCTTCAACTTCGGCCTCTTCCCCATCGCCGAGAGGGCGAACGCCAGCGGGGACTTCGAGGAGTGGGAGGTGGACTACCTCGAGGGCACCCGCGACTACATCTTCCGCAACACCTTCGCCGACATGGAGAGGGTCTGCGCCATGTTCCGCGAGTCCGGTGCGAAGCCCGAGCTCGAGGCCTACGACGTCGGCCACCTCTACAACATCAAGTACCTCGTAGACAAGGGCCTCCTCGACCTGCCCATCCACGTCCAGTTCGTGCTCGGCGTGATGGGCGCGAACGCCGCCACCATCGAGCAGTTCATGCACATGCGCCGCACCGCCACAGACCTCTTCGGCGAGAACCTCACCTGGTCGGCGGCCGGCGTCGGCTACCCGGCGGAGTACCACCTGGCCGCCATGTGCCTTATGCTCGGAGGACACGGGATCCGCGTGGGCCTCGAGGACAACCTCCGCCTCAGCCGCGCCAGGCGCGCCGAGACAAACGCCGAGCTCGTCGAGAAGGCCGTCGCCCTCGCCGCCATGTTCGACCGCGATCCCGCCACCCCAGACGAGGCCCGCGAAGCCTTCGACCTCAAGGGACGCGCCGCCGTCGCCTTCTAGCGCGGGCAGGCCGGCGTCGGAGCCGTCGGGAGAGCATGTATCGGAAGCACCGCGCCCTCCCGCCGGGTTGAAACGCGGTAAGGGCGGCCAGGGGTTCGGTTCCCTGGACGTAAGGCCGCGTCGTGGGAGGAGAGGCTGCGGGAGCCCGGTTGCCTGAAGCCAAGCAGCCCCCGGTCGGGTGGGTGGACCTCGCGGTCGTCCCGCTCGTCGCGGTCCTCGCCGTGCCCACCTTGCTGTGGTTCGGGGACCACCCCTGGTCGGTTCTGGGCAAGGACGCCCCCCGCTACCTCTTCGCCGCATCCGAGCTCGTCTCCGGCGGGGGCCTCGACAGCCTCGCCGGCGCCGCGAACTACAACGGCGGCCACGGGCCCGTCTTCCCGGCCCTGATCGGCTCCCTCATACTCCTCCTCGGGCGCGACACGGAGGCCCTGATCTGGGCCATGCGCCTGACGGCGCTCCTCAACCCGCTCTTGGCCTACTTCCTGGCCAAGCGCCTCTCGGGCCCGCCCGCGGGCCTGCTCGCCGCCGCGCTGCTCACCCTCTTCGGCTTCAACGTCCGATCCACGTTCGTGCTCAACATAGACGTCCTGCTCCTGACGTTCACCCTGCTGGCGCTCCTCGTCCTCCTCGCCGCCGTCCGGCGCGGCGGCTCCCCGGTGCTCGCCCTCCCCTCCGGGCTGCTCCTGGGGGCCTCCATCCTGACCAAGGAGACGGCGGTGGCGAACCTCCCCCTGGCCCTCCTCGCCGTGCTGCTCCTGGGCTGGCCCGCGCGCGCGGCGCTCTGGCACTACGGGGGCGTCGCCCTGGCGTGCGGGCCGTGGTGGGCCTGGCGGTGGTCGGCCACCGGGGACGTGTACCTGGTGGACCGGCTGCCGTCATCCTTGCAGGCTCCCGTCATGGTGGCGTGCGCCGTCTCCCTGGGCCTCGTCCTCGCGGCGTACGCCTCGGGGGTCGCGGATCGCTTCCTGGCCGGGGAGCGCCGGCGCCGGTGGGTGGGATGGTCCCTGGTGGTCGCCTGGGCCGTCCCGCTCACGTTCCTCACGCTCGCCACCACGGGACCGGCGCTCGCCGAAGTATCCCCAGAGACCGTTGGGCCCTACCTCGCCGGGATCCTGGCGCCGGCCGCCGCCGTCGTGCCCGTGCTGCTTGTGACCGTCGGGTACGCGGCCTGGATGGCGCTGCGGCGGGGCGACGGGGCGTGGAGGCTCCTGGCGCTCGCGCTGCTCTTCCAGGTGCCGGTCTGCCTCTTCGTCGTGGTGGAAGGGTGGGACCCGCGCCAGTTTCTCGTCGCCCAGGCGCTCCTGTTCTGCGCCCTGGGTGCCCTCGTGGCGGACGCCGGCGTTGCGGCGGTGCGGGGGCACGGTTACGCCGCCCGGCTCGCGGGGGCCATTGTCGCCGTCCTGTTGACCACCTTCGTGCTGGCGGCCTCCGTGCAGGGGGCGCTGGGGCTGATCCCGGAGGACCCCGCACGCGCGCTCTCCGGGCAGCGCGCGGTGGCGCCCCAGGCGTCCGCGATGGCCGATTGGACGGGCGAGAACGTGCCCGAGGGGGAGCGCATCCTCGTCAACGCGGCGCAGGGCAACTACCTGGCTTACCTGGACGGCGGGCGGCACGAGTGGACGTTCCTGAAGCTGGACCAGGAGACGTGCGTGCCGAAGCCGAACATCCAGACGAGTTGCGACCCCGACGAGGGCGCCTTGTCCAGGATCCCGGCCGGCGCGGTCTGGGTCCAGGCCAAGGGCGGGTGCGAGGTCATCTCCCTCTCCATGCCCAACCTGACAGAGCAGGCGCGGCGGACGGGTTCGGGCTACGTGATGATCACCGGCAGCCCCAGGTTCCCCGGCATCCTCGGCCTGCCAATGCTCTTGCAGAGGAGCGGCGCCTTCGAGATCACCCACTCCGAGGGGATCCGAGGCACCCAGGGCGTCGCTCTGCTGAAGAGCACGGGCCGGCGGCCCGAGGCCGTGCCGACCCTCATGAACCGGGGCACGGTGGCGAGCCTGGGGCGCTGCGAGGAGGTGAAGAAACAGGGGTACGTGAACTGGCTGCGCTCCGAATTTCCCGACGGCATATCGGGGGTAACCGTCTCCGGCCAGGGGCCGTGAGGTTTCCACAGACCATGAGACCCCAGAGCGTCTCCCGGCCTAACGACCTCGGGCGCGAGACCTAGTCCGGGGCGCCCTCGGCGCCGCCCGGTCCCTCCTCGGCCGTCCGGCAGCCCGCCCCCGAGCAATCCAGTAGCGCCGCGAGCCGCCTTTGCAGAGTCCGCAGCAGCCCGGGGTCGGCCGTCTCGTACAGGTTGTCCAGCTGGTGGGGATCTTCCCTTAGGTCGTAGAGCTCCCGCCCGCCGTCCCCGTACTCGACGTAGAGGCGACTCTCGGTCCTCACGGCCTCCAGTTCCGGCCGGCCCCAGTACTCGCGCGGGACGCGCCGCCAGTTCTCGGGCAGCGGGTCGCCGCTTAGTGGGGGGACCGCCGTGGGGCCGAGCTCGGTGGCGGCCTCCACGAGGAAGGCGGAGCGCCAGTCCTCCTCTGGCGGCGGGTCGTCCTTCAGCAGCGGCTCCAGGGATCGGCCGTCCACGAAGCCGGGGGGGTCTGCCCCGGCCAGGTCGGCGAAGGTGGGGGCGAGGTCGTTGTTGAGGACCATGTGCGGGAGCCTCTTGCCCTCAGGCACGCCCGGCCCGCTCACGATCAGGGGCACCCTTATGTCCTCCTCGTAGGCCGTCCACTTGCCGGTGGTCAGCCGGTGCTCGCCAGCGTGCCAGCCGTTGTCCGAGGTAAAGAAGACGTAGGTGTTCTCGAGCTCGCCCGTGTCCTCCAGGGCGTCTAGCAGGCGCCCGACCATGTCGTCCACGGCCAGCATCGAACGCAGGCGGTTGCGGTAGAGGTCTTGCATGGCCGGCACATCCGCCCGCCCCAGACGGGGGTTATCGCGCACCCAGTCGGGCTTGTCCGAGACGTCCCCCTCGTCGAAGCCCGGTGGGCGCGGCAGCCGGGCCCCGGGGAAGGCATCCTCGTGGCGGGGCGCGGGGT
>CADCUW010000175.1 GCA_902805985.1 uncultured Rubrobacteraceae bacterium | reverse complement strand
GATGGGGAAGAGGCCCGCCTTCCCGATGGCGGCGTGGTGGCCCTGGAACCTGGGTGCGTGAAGCCCCCGGGCGAGCCCGTGCAGGCGTCGCCGCTCGGGATCTCCGACGGGCTGCTCGGCCTACCGTACCGGTGGGGTGGCACCGACTCGACCTCCGGGATGGACTGCTCCGGGCTGGTCTTCCGCGTGATGGGGCTGCTCGGCGTGACCGTACCGCGCGACGCCGACGACCAGTTCGGGCGGGCTCCGTTCAGGAGCCGCGAGGGTCCGGAGAGGGCGCGGCGGGAAGATTTGATCTTCTTCGGCGGGGAGTCCGTTACCCACGTTGGCTTCTACCTCGGCGACGGTACCTACCTCTCGGAACACGGCTCTTCGGGCACCGTCGTCCGCGGCGTCGACGAGGACCCTTACTGGGGCTTCGCGCGCTATCTATGATGCTACTTATGAGGGATCTTGGGGCTCTGCGCGGCCCTGACCCCGTGGCACAGACCTTGCCCGACCGCCCTCCGTTGGATGGGGTGTTGGGATGAACCGGAAGGCTGAGGCGGATGAACCCGTCCGGGTCGCCGCCCGGTCTGCCCTCGAAGGGTTGTACGACATCCGCGATGCGCGCGTCGGGTTGTGCGTCGCGGGGCTCGAAGGACCGCTCGCCGGTGTGAGGTTCGGTCTACGGGAGGACGAGGCGTTCCCGAGCGCGAGCCTCATCAAGGTCCTTATTCTCGCGGAGCTCCTGCGGCAGGCGGATGCGGGGCGGCTCTCGCTGGGGGAGCAGCTCCTCGTCGATGAAGACGACCTCGTGGAAGATTCGGAGATGCTCGGGGCGCGGCGGCTTCCGGCCGGGGTCTCCTTGCGGCGGCTGGCGGAGGGCATGATCACGGTCAGCGACAACACGGCGACGAACCTGCTGGTTCGTCGCGTCGGCATGGGCGGCATCAACGCGCTCGCCCGCGACCTCGGCTTGCGGCGCACTTTCTTGTGCCGCGAGATGATGGATCTCGCGGCGCGGGCGCGCGGGGAGGAGAACACCACCTCTGCCTCTGACATGGTGGCGCTGATGCGGGAGATCCGGGCCGGATCCGCCCTCACCAGATCGTCGCGGGAGTTCGCCCTCGGGCTGCTGTGGGGCCAGCGGCTCGCCTCGAAGATACCCGTTGCGCACCCGCCCGGAGCTCGCTACGCTCACAAGACGGGGGAGCTCGACGGCGTGGAGAACGACGCCGGGATCTTCGTCCTGCCGGGCCGGAGCTTCGCGCTGGCCGTCCTGGTCGAGGGAGACCTCGGCCGCGCCGTGGAGCCTCTCTCCGAGGCGCC
>CADCUW010000174.1:6466-6879 GCA_902805985.1 uncultured Rubrobacteraceae bacterium | reverse complement strand
AGTACGGCCCACTGCACGACGGAAACCCCGTGAGCCGCCAGGCGGCCCGCCAGCTCCCGGGCGAACGCCCTGGCTAGGCGGGTGACGAGGTAGCCCACGCTCTCCTCGATGACGAAGGGTTCGTCCCCCGGGGCCTCGTCCCCCGGAGGGGCCGGACCATCCCGACTCACCACCACCCTGAATTCGGACTTCGGCGTCTTTCGCACGACCAAAGATTAGCATAGCAAATATCAACTGCCAACTCCGCGTACCGGTACCATTCTGGGAAACGTCGCTAGGCCGGATGGCCCTATCCGGCCTCGTGCAAGCCTATGCGGACTTACAAGATGTTGTGTCGCCCTGTTTGTTCCGCGACGTCGTGGGAGCGATTCGGGGGCCTCAGCAGGGCCGGTCCATGCGAGATCCTGCACGCG
>CADCUW010000174.1:0-6456 GCA_902805985.1 uncultured Rubrobacteraceae bacterium | reverse complement strand
GGCGGGCCCAGGCACAAAGGCATCACACAGTCCGGTCTTCCGAGAGGAGGGCTTCGGCGCACCGGGTGGTCCATAAGAGATCGCGGCCCGCACGGGCTGCCTCCAGGACGTTGGGACCCAAACGGGTGATCCGTGGGAGGAGTGGTCATGGCCGCAACCGGAGGAGCAGACGACCGCTGCTCTTTTACGTGTTGGTGGCCTCCGTCGCCGCGCAACTCGCCGCGGTCTTCGCGGATAGCGGAGCGCTCGTGGCGCTTAGAGGCTCCGCCATTAGGCTATGGTTAGCGGCAAGGCCGACCCTCCCAGCGGTAGTGGGTCCAGCCCTCACGGACGAGCCTGCGTACGGTGATGATCACCGCCGAGAAAGCCAGCCAAAAGTCGATGACCGAACCTACTCGCTCAGTACACCACACGAGCTTCTTGTGGGCGTTGCTCCACGAATTCGTCCTCTCTACCACCCACCGTTTGGTGGCCGCTATCGGAGCTGGCTTTCCCTTCTCGGAGATCTCCGCGACGAGGCCGCGCTCCCGGATGCGCTCACGGACTGTCCTCGAGTCGTAGCCGCGGTCGAGGTGGATGCTCGCCTCTTGGGGCAGCCCTCCGAGCACATTCGTGGTGTCCAAGGTCTGATTCAGCAGCGGCGAATCGTGGCGGTTGGCCGGGGCGGCTATGGCCCCGAGGGGGATACCGTTGGCGTCTACGACCACCGAGCGCTTGATGCCCCGCTTTCCCCGATCCACAGGGCTCCTTCCCGCCTTCTGCCCGCCGCAAGGAGCCTTAGTGATGCAGCAATCCACGGCTATATCGGAAAGATCCAGACCGATAGCCCGATCGTAGCCGTCGAGCACCACCTCGCGTAGCCGCTCCATCACGCCGAGGCCGATCCATTCGTCGCGGCGGCGCCTGAGCGTGGTAGCCGAGCAGGTCCCATCGGCGATCTTCTCGTAGGCACAGCCGAAGACCAGGACCTGCACGAGCTTCTCGAAGACCACCCTGTCGGGGATGCGAGGATTGTGGCAGCCGAGCGGATGAGTCTCCGTTCTGTCCGGCAGCAGTTCGGCGAACTGCTCGAAGATGGGGCCGATGATGGATAATGGAACGGCGGGCATGGGTTCTGCTCCTTGTTCGGAAAGCGTCAGGAACTTCCCGAACGATTTAGCAGAGTCCGTGCCCGCTTTGCACGCAGCAGCTCATCTCCCTACTGGCGCAGGCTCTAAGAGGCGGTGCGTTAGCTGTGGGGACGTTTGGGGTGGCTTCGAAGGTAACAGGGAGCATCGCTAGGCCGGTGATGCTCCCGTTCTTCTGACGGGTTACCTGGCGGGTTAGCGCCGTCGGCGCCGGGCGAGGCGCAGCAAGGCGAGTCCCGCCAGGGAGACGCCGGCGGCGAGCGCGGCGGCGGTGAAGAGGCGCACGCGCCTGATCCATACCCGGAAGGCTTTGCCGTCGTTGAGGTGTGGGAACGGCCTGTTCGGCGCCTCGACGCCGAGGAAGTCGCACAATGGACCCCAGCCTTGCTTGACCTCGTAGACCAGGAGTTTATCCGGCGGGACTCGCCGCTCGACCTCTTCGTTGTGGCGCTCGAAGGTTTCGATGGCATGCTCCCGGTCCCCGAACCTCCCGTCGAAGGTTCCCTTCCATATCAGCTCGGAGACGAACCGGCTGGCGCTGTTGATCGGCCTGACCCTGGGTATGACCAGGCCGGCCAGGCCGAAGGCCGCCGAGTAGGAAGGTCTCGAAGCCCTGTAGATCGTGTCGCGGGCGCTCTCGTACCACCTCCGGGGGTCGCGGACCGTGAGGATGACCTTTGCGTCGGGGTTCCTCTCCAGCAGCTCTTCGTAGAACGAGCACCCCGGCCAGTCCACGGTGGCCCGGTAGTCGCCGAGGGTCCGCTCCCAGTCGACCGGCTCCCTCCGCATGGCGGCCCGCCATTGCCCCACGTGCTCGGGGTGCTCGTACAACTCCCTCATGTGGTAGCAGGGCCCGAAGCCCAGCTCCTCGAGGGCTGCCTTCAAGGACAGCGTCCCGGTCCGCCCGAAGCTCGCCCCTATCACCTCTAGGTTCATGCCCGCTCCCTGGTTGTCTGACATCCATCGGAACTTGCGCCACAGTGTAGTCTCCGTCCACGAGAAGACGGTTCTCGCCCCCCGGCGGTAGGCGGACTTCCGGGAACCCGGCTCCAAAGAAGACCGCGGAGGTCCGATTTGCCGGACTCACCCGGCACCTCGTCCCTATCGGCTAGTGTCGGCAACGCTCGACCGTCCGCAGCAGCTTTGTCCTGGCGTCCTCCCACAGCGCGGATACGGATACCACCGCTCCTTTCTCTCAACCCTCGTATCGATATGGATGTGCCTGGACTCCTGGAAGGCTTCGAGGCCTTCCCTGCCGAGCTCCCTGCCGATGGCGCGGCCGTCCGCGCCGTCCCGGCCTGCGGGTCATGGCGCTCTACCTCCCGCTACCGAAGGCCTCCTTCACGAACGCCAGGGGGGAGGGGGAATCCGAGCGGGTGATGATCTCGACGATCGCGCGCGGGTGCCGCGGCTCGGTCGCTTCCCTGAGCAGGGTGTCCGCGAGGTCGGCGCGGGAGGTGACCCGGCCGGGTAGGCGCCGCGGCGCGATCTCGTAGTCGTCGGTGGGCTCGGCGGTGTCGAACAGCCCGCCCGGCCGCACGATCGTCCACTCGAGGCCGCTGCTCCGGACGATCTCCTCCATGCGCCGCATGTCGTCGTACAGCGTACGGCCCACGACGTTGCGCAAGAAGGGGAGGAAGACCTTGCGCCCGACCAGCGACTCGCCGGGTGCCTTCTCCGTCCCCACGGTGGTTGAGGTGACGCAGATCAGGCGCTCGACGCCGTGGATGGTCATCGCCCGCGTGATGTTGGCGATGCCCCGCGAGTACACCGTGATCTCGTTTTTGCTGTAGGGCACGCCGTAGGTCGAGATGACCGCCTGCGGACCGGTGGAGAGCACCCGCTCGACGCCGTCGGGGTCGGTCACGTCCGCGGCGACCACGTCGAGGTTCGGCGAGCTCAGGGGGTACCGGTCGGGCTTGCGGGTCACCGCGGTGACGCGGTGACCCGCGGCCAGGGCCTGCCGGACGACCAGACGGCCGGTGGGGCCGTTGGCCCCGAAGACGGCGATGTTCAAGATTATCCCTTCCTCACGGCATCTGCCGGGTTAGATACGGGTCGTCGGCGGCGCGGTCGTCCCCGGCGAACACGACCATCTCGCGTCCGACCCGGCGTAGCCCCCGGACCGGAGCCGGCCCGCCGCCTGTAAGGCGGATGGCGGGGCGCGGGGAGGTACCTCTCAGGAGTTCTTAGCCCGGGGGCGGCTCGTAGAGCTGGGCGTTGTTGCCCTCGGAGTCCTTGAAGGTGGCGATGCGGCCCCAGGGGTGCTCGGAGATGCCGGCCGGAAATTCGACGCCCCGGTCCTTGAGGGCGCCCACCGTCTCTTCGAGGCCGCCCCCGGGCTGGAAGACGAGGACCGGGCCGCCCCCGACCGCCACGCCCTCGGGCTCGCGGCCGTTCATGCCGATGGTCAGGCCGTTGGCGTCGACCACGGCCCAGGGGCCGTCCTCGTACTTGATCGGGAGCCCCAGGGTGTCCCGGTAGAAGCCCTTCGCCCGCCCTATGTCCTGCACCGGCATCCAGATCACCGCCACGCCTTCTACCATCCGTTCGCCTCCTTGTAGCTTCGTTGTATTGCCAAGACAGAAATTAGCATAGCAAGTATTGACCGTCAACCCGCTCCGCTTGGGGCACGGGTTTCGGCGGCATCACGGGCATGGCGCGCACCCCGCGTTCGGGCTTTGCGGACGATCCGGGCCGGCGTTCGGTCCGCGGACTCGGTCAAGCTTGGCTGCAGCCACACGGGGCGCCATTTGTGGCCGAGCTTGCCGCGCCGCGCACCTTCTTCCATTTGCGTGACTGCTATGTGTGGCGCCGGCCGTGGCCAGGTCTGCCGGGTAAGGGAAGGTTGCGCCAGAGCAGGACGAGGTGCGACACCGCGGCGGTCGCGTGCCGTCGCGTGGCTTTCTGTGCCACGCTAGACGCTTGCGTGGCATGCGTTTGCCAGACGTGGCATAATGCGGGCGTGGACACCAACGCGGGGCGGAAGGTGCGGGTCGGGCGGCAGGGCAGGATCGTCATACCGGCGCGCTTGCGCGAAGAGATGGGATTGGGTCCGGGCGATGAGTTGCTCGGGCGCGTCGAGGACGGCAGGCTCGTTTTGGAGCGCCGCGAGGACGTGGTGAGGAGACTGCGCTCCCGCTTCGGAAACGTTCCGGCAGACAGGGTGCTCTCCGAGGAGCTCATCTCCGAGCGGCGCGAAGAAGCGAAGCTGGAGGCGGCCCGCGAAGCGGAACGGAAGGCCGGGGGCGACGCCGGCCGCGACGACGATTCGGTTTGATCGGACGGGGCGGGGGTTCTTCGGGGGCGAGGGTGATGGACGCCTCCGCGGTCCTGGCGTGGTTGCGGGAGGAGCCGGGGGCCGACGTCGTGGCCGAGAGGCTCGCAGGGTCCCACGTCTCCGCCGTGAACCTCTCCGAGGTCCTGCAGAAGTCGCTCGCGTCCGGGGCGGACGCCGACGGGCTGGCCGAAGACCTCCTCGCCGTGGGGCTCCTCGTGGCGGACTTCGGCGCCGAGCAGGCGTGGGTGGCCGCCGAGCTATGGGGCCCGACGCGGCGCCTGGGGCTCGGCGTGGCCGACAGGGCGTGCCTTGCCACCGCGGTGGTGCTGGGGGTCCCCGCGCTGACGGCCGACCGGCCGTGGGTCGAGATCGAGCGGGAGGGCCTCTACGTGGAGCTGATCCGGTGAGCCCGACAAATACGAGCACCGTTCTTCGGCATCAGCGGGCCACCGGACCGACCACGACCCCCAGAGTCCTGGGTCGCAAAAATAGCTTATGTAGATGGGACTTTTCGCAAGCTATAACGGCAGGCGGCCAGGGATACCATGAAGGGCGTTTCGGGGGTCTGTGTCGAACGGGACGGCTACGACGAGGAGTGGACGTGGGAGCTCGAACGCTCGGGCGGTTCCGCTCCCTATACAGACAGGGCAACAGATCACGGTGACGGGGGGCCGACGGTCGAGTTCGTCCGGGACCGGGCGCTCCTGGCAGCGGAGCCGACGCCGGTCTGGGCCAACCCGGTCTCGGCGTACCTGGCCGGCCTCGCCGATAGCTCCAGGCGCCCGATTCGCGCGAACCTCGAGACGGTAGCCCGCCTGGTCTCGGGCGACCGGGTCCCCGCGATGGAGCTCGCGTGGCGGAACTTGCGCTACGAGCACACCTCCCTGATCCGCTCCACGCTCGCCGCCTCCTACGCCCCGGCCACCGCCAACCTGATGTTCTCCGCCGTGCGCGGGGTGCTCAAGGCCTCCTTCCGCTTGGGGTACATGACCGCCGACGACCTGCAGCGCGCCTCGGACCTCCCCGCCCGCCCGCGGCAGCCGACTCCCCCCGGCCGCGCCGTGGAGCGCGGGGAGTACTTCGCCCTCTTCTGTTTATGCTAAAGATAACAAGAAGGCGTGGGGCGCCAGGGACGCGGCGCTCTTCGCCCTGCTTTACGCGTGCGGCCTGAGGAGGAGCGAGGCGGTCTCCCTGGACCTCGAAGACTACGACCCCGAGACCCTCGAGGTCCGGTTGCGCGGGAAGGGTAACAAGGAGCAGATGGTCTACGCCGAGGGCGGGGCCGACAGGGCGGTGAACCTCTGGGTGGGCCTCTGGGGCGATCATCCCGGAGGCCCTGTTCCTGGGGGTCGACAAGGGCGGCGCAATAGTGCGCGCGAGGACCGACCCGGACGGCGAGGTGGTGCCCGCGAGGCTGAGCGACCAGGCCGTCTACGACATCGTCAAGAGGCGCCACAGGGAGGCCGGGGTCAAGAAGCTCTCCCCGCACGACTTCAGGAAGAGCTTCGTGGGCGACCTGCTGGAGGCGGTGGGCGACCTGTCGGTGGCCCAGCAGCTGGCCGGGCACGCCGACGACCCAGGGACCACCGCTCGCTACAACAGGCGCGGCGAGAGGGCGAAGAGGAAGGCGACGGGGCACCTGTGTGTCCCCTAGTCCCCTACTTCGGCGATTAGCTCCCGAAATCTACAGGTCACCCCGGCGGGTGACGGCCCTCGCGCGTGCGGGGAGAATGGTGTCCTGGGGCCCCGGCGCGGCGTGGACGAAGAGGCCGCCCAGCTCGGCGAAGGTTTCGTGGATGGTCTCGCTGAGCGCGCGCTCGGGCCGCTCGTCGAGCCAGCGCTCGTACGCGACCCGGAATACCACGATGGAGACCTCGGCCAAAAGCTCTGCGTCGCGCCGGGGCAGGCCCCGCCCGACCAGGGCGCCACCCAGCGCCTCCGACCACGACGCGAGCTTCGCCAGCTCGCGCTCCTGAAGCTCGGGGTGAGCCGCGACGACCCGCGCCCGCCGCGCCACGGTCTCGTGGCGGCGGCCCTGGAGCACGCTGG
>CADCUW010000173.1 GCA_902805985.1 uncultured Rubrobacteraceae bacterium | reverse complement strand
GTGGAGGGCCTCAGGCGGGAGGTCAGGGAGGAGCTGGGGTTGGAGATCGAGGTGGACCCGATGCCGGTGCTCCTCGCCCCCCATACCTACGGCCCCGAGGGCGTGTGGGCGCTGGCGATCGGGTTCAGGGCGCGTATTCTCGGGGGCACGCCGGACCCTGCCGACGACGTGGCCGAGGCGCTCTGGATCGGCGCGGGAGAGGTAGACAGCGTAGACTTCGCCTGGGAGCACGACCGCGGGTTCGTGCGGGCTGCATTGGAACAGGGAGACTAGGAGGGGCGCGTGGCGGCTCTGGACGGCTGGCTCGAAGGCTTCATGCACGGCCCGGCTAGCCTGGGCGTGATCCTGCTCATAAGCGCCCTGCTGGGGCTGCGTCACGCCTCGGACCCCGACCACCTCGCGGCGGTGACGACGCTCATAGCCTCGGAGGAGGACCTGGACAAGGTCAGGAAGGCCGGTTTCATGGGCCTGCTCTGGGGCGCGGGGCACGGCACGGCGCTCGTGCTGATCGGGCTGCCGCTGGTGCTCTTCAACCGTTTTCTGCCGGAGGCCGTCCAGCAGGCCGCGGAGACCTTGATCGGGGCGATAATAATCCTCCTGGCCGTGAGGCTACTCTTGCGCTGGCGGCGCGGCCTCTTCCACGTCCACGACCACTCCCACGGCGGGGAGCCGCACCGCCACGTCCACTCCCACGCGGGCGAAGCCGACGAGGCCCACGCCCACGCCCACAAGAGGCGCACGCCCTTAGGTGCCTACGGGGTTGGGCTCGTGCACGGCGTCGGGGGCTCGGGCGGGCTCACGCTGCTGCTCCTGTCCACCATCTCGGACAAGGCCCAGGCCGCGGGCGCGCTGCTGCTCTTTGCCGCCGGCACCGCCGTCTCAATGGCGCTGCTCTCCACGGCCTTCGGCCTCGCCATAGCCGGCGGGCCGCTCGGCAGGAACTTCGAGAGGATCGCGCCGGTGCTCGGCGTGCTCGGCGTGGCGTTCGGGGCCTGGTACGCGCTGGGCGCTCTCGGGATGGTCGTTTATCCGTTCTAGCTGAGAGCAACGGGCCATCGGCTTTCAGCTTCTCTACTCGCGAGACGACAGATGGCAACGACAGGGCCGCGAGGTCCGGAAAGAGAGGACGCAATGCCCAAGTACGTCATCGAGAGAGAGATACCGGGGGCCGGGGACCTGTCGGCCGAGGAGCTGCAGGGCATCTCGCAGACCTCCTGCAACGTGCTCAACGAGATGGGACCGCAGATACAGTGGGTCCAGAGCCAGGTGACGGACGACAAGATCTACTGCACCTACATCGCCCCGAACGAGGACAT
>CADCUW010000172.1 GCA_902805985.1 uncultured Rubrobacteraceae bacterium | reverse complement strand
AGCCCTTCGACGTTATGGACGCGGGCCGCATGGCCGTGTTCTCCGACCCGGGCGGCGCCATGTTCTGCGCCTGGGAGGCGCGGGATCACATCGGCGCGGGCAGGGTCAACGACGCGGGCTGCATGGCCTGGAACGAGCTGCAGACGGGACAGCCCGGGGAGGCCGCCGCCTTCTACGCCCGGCTCTTCGGCTGGGAGGCGGAGCCCATAGAGCAGGACGGGACGACGGTCTACCTCACGATCAAGAACAGCGCGGGCCGCACGAACGGCGGCATCATGCCGACCACCGGAACGCCCGCCGACGCGCCCTCCTTCTGGCTCGTCTACTTCACGGTGCCGTCGTGCGACGCGGCCGCGGCGCGGACACAGGAGCTCGGCGGGCGCGTGCTCGCCGGGCCGATGGAGCCCGGGTTCGGCAGGATCTCGGTCCTCAGTGACCCCCAGGGCGCCCCTTTCGCGGTCTTCGAGGGCGAGACAGACGAGTAAGAGACCCCCGGCGGGATGATCGCCGGGGGTTACGGGCCGCGGGCATCGGCGGAATACCGGTGCCCGCGGCCTCCTCGGCTACCGCGAAGGCTATCCCTTCGAGAGGGTCCTCTTACCGTCCGCGTTGCGGGCGACGATGAAAAGCAGGTCCGAGAGGCGGTTCACGACCCGGACGGCGTAGGGGTGATCCCCGCCGTAGCCGGCAGCGACGAGGCTGCGCTCCGCCCGGCGCACGACGGAGCGGGCGACGTCCAGGAGCGCCCCAACCCGGCTCTCACCCGGGATGACGAACGCCTTGGGGATCTCCGTCCTCCCACGCCAGTCTTCCAGCGCCCGGTCTACGAGATCCAGATCCCCCTCGCCCACGAAGTCGTCTTCCTTGGGCATCGCGACGTCGCCCATGACACGGTACAGGAGCCGCTGCAATTCCAGCAGGAGATCGCCGAGTTCCCCCTCCGCCTCCGCGCGGGCCAGCCCGAGAAAGGAGCTCGCCTCGTCCACGTCGCCGAGCACCACGATCCTCGGGTCGTCCTTGCCCATCCGGCCCGACCCGAGCAGGGTCGTCGTGCCGTCGTCGCCGCGGCCGGTCGAGACCGGCGGATTATTCTCGTGCTCGCTCAAGTGTTCTCCTAGTCTGGGTAGAGTTCAAGCGAAGGTATCGCGGGGATGGGGGCCTTGCAAGGCCCCCATCCCCGCTACCGAGACCCGGCCCAAGGAGCCCACCGTAGGAGCGGGTCGTAGGGGCGGGTCTCAAACCCGCCCGCGCGCCCAGACCCCGACGAACCCTACCTATTCCCGGATCTCCGTCAACAGACCCGCAAAGACAAGCGCCTCGTCCCACGCCCGGCCGCCGTCTTCGAGGCCCCAGTAGGCGGCGAGTACCGCCTGGGCCAGGCCCCACGCGCGCACCCGGGCTCGATCGAGTCCGAGCTCCCCGGAGAGCACGTCGAGCCGACGTTCGAGGAGTCCTTTGGGGTCCGGCGCGTCCAGCGCCCCGACCGGGTTGTGCAGCAGGGCGGCGGTGTCGTAGGCCGCCTCGCCGACGACGCCCTTGGGGTCTATGGCGAGCCACGGCTCGCGCCGGGCCGAGAGGATGTTCTCCTGGTGGAGGTCGCCGTGCAGCAGGAGCGGCTCCCCCTCGGAGGCGCCTAGCTCCGCGAATAGCGTCTCGGCCGCCTCGACGAGCTTCTCCGGCATAGGTCCCGTTCCGCCGCCGAAGCGCCGCCTCAGGCGTTCGAAGCCTCTGGACCAGTCCGAGACCGTGGGGAACGCGTGGTCCGGCGGCGCGGGACGCCACAGCTTCTTCATCACGCCGGCGGCCACCGCGGTCGCCTCCTCGTCGTCCTTGAGGCCGGTTAGCGGCCCGCCGGGTCGCAGGCGCTCCAGGAGCATCGCGCCCCGGTCGAGGTCGAGCTCCAGCAGGCGGCAGACGCCCCGCCCGCCGAAGGCCGCCAGCGCCGCGGCTTCTGTCCTGAACTCTTTCTCCCCCGGAAAAGAGAGCTTCAGCACGGCCGGGGCGCCGTCTTCGCGGAGCGCGGGGACGACCCAGTTGTAGGAGAGGTTCGGGAACGGGTGGCCGACCTCCAGGGACCAACTCCGTTCGAGGTCTTCCGTAAGACTGGGCAGGCGGTCCAGCCAGGCGAGGCCGGCCTCGCCGCGGAGCAGGACCTGGGTGCGGGCGAAGTCTTCTGGAACGGACGGCGGAAAGCTCATGCGCGGTGCCTCCTCGTGTGATGGATGGGCGGAAGACGGCGTCCTCCGGCGGAGGCCTGGTTACAGGTTGGCCGGCGTCTCAGAGCATGGCGGGAAGATAGGGTTCAGGAGGCGCGGGGACAAGCTCAGCTTCCCCGGCGGCGGTTGGTGAGGATAGGGGAGAGGCCGGGGCTGCGGCTGACGAGGCCGGAGTCCAGGGCGATTCCTTTGGCGGAGGGGCTAAAGAGGATGACCACAGAGATCAGGGCGATCAGCACGTTGACGGTTACGAACTCCGGCGCGCCGAGGCCCGTCCCGAGCCGCACGCCGCCCTGGGTGAGCATGATCATGACACTCAGCGCCACGCTGCCGAGCGCCGCGAGGTTGGTCAGGAACCCGAGTACGAGCGCGACGCCGAGCGTCAGCTCGCCGGCCCGCGCCAGTTGGGCGAACAGCTCGGCGTTCGGGACGACGGTCTCCTGCATGAAGCCCCGGAAGAACGGGGGAGCCTGCGAGACGAAAGCCCCGGCCGCGAGGCTGTCGGCGAACTGCCGGGGGAAGCTCGGGTTGAGCAACTTCTCGACGCCGCCGTTCAGCCAGAGGGCCCCCACCACGATGCGTACCCATACCATGCCGCTCAAGCTCGGATCTCCTCTCGTGCTCCGTCATCGTCCCCTACTCTACATACGCGGCGCGGGAGGAGCGGGACGTAGGTTATACATACAAATACGGTAAAGGGGGTAGGTAGGCCGAAAGCACCGCGTCACGCAACGGCAGGGCCCCAGGGCCGCAGAGGGGAGACACGAATGTCGGACAGAGGTGGAAGGGAAGACGACCTGAACTGGGACCTTCCCCAGCGCGGGGGCGGCAGCCACCGCGACCGTGGCTACGACCGCGACGAGGGGCTGCTCGACGAACCTTTCGCGGGCGAGCGTGAGACCCGCCCGACCTCGGGACCGTCGGGACGGGGCGGGGTCCGCAGGAGGGGCACGAGGGAGCGATCCGGCTCTGGCACGGGGCTATACGGGAGCCAGATCGGGGCCAACGTGGCGCCCGCCGCGGTGGCGGAGCTTATAGGCACCTTTATCCTCGTCTACACCGGCACCGCCGTGGTCGTCGCGGCCGTCCTGGAGCGGCCGATAACGGGCTTGCCCTACGACTCGCTCGCCATACCGCTGGCCTTCGGCCTCGTGCTCGTCGCCCTGGTGGCAGCTCTTGGGCACGTCTCGGGTGCCCACCTCAACCCCGCCATCACCCTGGGATTGGCCGTCACGAGAAAATTTCCCTGGAACTTCGTCCCGGCCTACGTCGGGGCGCAACTTCTGGGGGCTATCCTCGCCGCCTTCGCCACCTGGATCACGTTCGGCGCGGAGGCCCGCAACCAGGTGGGGCTGGCCTCCCCTGCCACGGGGCCTGGCGTCGGGTTCTTGCAGGCCCTGCTAGTCGAGATCTTCATAACCTTCATCCTCGTGTTCGTCGTCATCTCGGTCGCCACCGACGACCGGGCGCCGGCCGGGGTCGCGCCGATAGCGGTAGGGTTCGCGCTCGCCGCGGCCATCTTCATCGGCGGCCCCACGACAGGGGCTGCGGTCAACCCCGCCCGCGCCCTCGGCCCGATAATCGTGGCCTGGAACAACTGGGATCTGGCCCTGATCTACACAATCGGCCCGATAGTCGGCGGCATCCTGGCCGCCGTCCTCTACGACAGTTTTATCTCTAGAGCCGACGCGCCCTAGTAAACCGAAACGACACCGTCCGCGTATATCCGGGTGTCCGCAGGTGAAGAGGAGGACACTTTGGAGAAGGTATCGCGCGAAACGTTCATCCGGCTGGCCGCCGCCCTCGGCGTCGGGGCCGCGTCCGCCTCCCTGGCGGCCTGCGGCGGCGGCTCCGGCGGGGCATCTGGTAGCGCATCCGGTGGCGCATCCGGCGGGGGTGGTGGATCTGAGTCCGACACCGGCGGCTCCGGCGGTGGCTCATCGAATGGCGCCTCCTCTGGCTCCGGCGAGGCCTCCGGCGGCGGCAAGGCCGCGGCCCCGTCCGGCGGCGCATCCATCGCCCAGGAGTCCGAGGTCGCGCCTGGCTCTTCGGTCGCGTTCAAGGACGGCGGCAAGGACGCCGTGCTGGTTCATCTGGACGACGGAAAGTTCGTCGCATACTCCGCGATCTGCACCCACGCGGGCTGCACCGTCGCCTACCAGAACTCCCAACTCGCCTGCCCGTGCCACGGCTCGATCTTCGACCCCGCCAACGGCGCCGAGGTCGTCTCTGGCCCCGCCCAGACCCCGCTGCCGGAGATACCGGTCGAAGTGCAGGACGGGCAGGTCGTCCGGGCGTAAAGGTTTTGAGCTTCTAGGCTCTAGCAAAAGCCTTGCGGGGCGGTGTCGTGGTCCGCGAACCCGCTCCGTTGTGGCGATGCGAGGGATGTCTGTAAGGGCGAAATCCAACGCCTGAAGCCTGATGCCCGAAACCTCATTCTCAAGTAAAATGGCCCGCATGGACGCAGGCGGGGAGCGGATCGGGATCAACGGGGCGGCGGCCTTGCTGGACGTGACCCCGGAGAAGGTCCGGCGCTTCGTGCAGGAGGGCAGGCTTCGCGCCGAGCGCGGCGAGGAGGGGGACCTCGGCCTCGCCCTGAACGAGGTCCTGAGCCTGGCGCGCGGGCTCGAGGCCGAGGCGGCGGAGGAGGAGATCTTCGACGGCGAGGTAATAGGTGACGACGCGCCCACCAACTCCCGCCTACCCGCCGTCCCCTTCGAGCGCTACGAGCGCCTCCTGCAGCAGGGCCAGGACTACAAGACCCGCCTCGAAGAGCGGAGCCGCCAGATCGAAGAGGTCCGTCAGGAGCGCGACGCCGCCCGCATGGAGATAGACCGCCTCTGGTCGGAGATAGAGCGCCTGAACCTCGTCGAGTTCCAGAGGGAACTCCAGGAGAAGACCATCTCCACCCTCGAAGAAGAGAAGCAGAGGCTGGAGGAGGACCGCAGCCGCATGGTCGAGCAGCACACCAGGCTCACCGAGGAGAAGTCCGCCCTCTCAGAAGACCGCGTCCGGCTCGAAGCCGAGCTCAACGCCCTGAAGAACCGCGGCTTCTGGTCCCGACTCTTCGGCGGCTAAGCGCGCAGAAACACCGCCAAACGACAAGCCGAACGCGCCGTCCGGCGCCAGGCTGGTCGATTTGTCGTGGACGCGAGTAGCGCATTCGTACAAGGCAAAGATAGCTTGTCTAGGGAAGGCGCCGTGCTCGCCCCGGTCATACGCTGTACCTGTTGGAAGAGACCGGGTACGGCGGTCGACTCGCCCCCCAAGAGAGGCAGGCACGATGAGGAAGATCATGCTACTGGCCGCGACCTTCGCGATGGTCCTGGCGCTCGCCGGGCCCTGGATTGGCACCAACGACGACGACCGCAAGAAGGGCACCGAGAAGGCCGACACTATGATGGGCATGGGCGGCAACGACACGCTCTCGGGTATGGGGGCCATAGACGAGCTCTCCGGCAACCGCCACGCCGACCGCCTCTACGGCGGAGACGGGGCCGACCACATCGACAGCGGCTCGGGCGGAGACCTGATCGTTGCGGGCGACGGCGCGGACAACATCCAGGCGGCCTCGGGCGACGATACGATCTACACGGGCACGAAGGAAGAGGGCAAAGACGGCGACTCCGACGAGGTCCGCTGCGGCCCCGGCTATGACGTCGTCTACCTCTCAGGCCAGGACCACGCCGCCCACAACCTGGAGGCCAAGGACGTCTGCGAGGAGATAAACAACTACTAGACGGCGCCACATCATCTTTTCGGGGCCGGGGCTGATTCTAGTCCCGGTCCCTCTTCGCGTCCTCCGGAGAACGTAGCCCGTTTGGGGGATGCACCGGCCCCCGCCCCCATGCTAAGTTGCCAGTCGTCGCGTGAGACGGGTCTCTATGCCGCATTCCGGAAGGGGATCAGATGGTGCGGGCAGATCTCTTGAAAGTGTGGGCATCTTTGTTGGTGGCGGTCTCTGCGGCCGGCGTCTTGACCGTGGCGGTCCTGGCGACCGGGGCCGAGGCGCAGGAGACCGGCTGCCGGGGGCAGGTGGTCCTCGACGCCGGGCACGGAGGCTCCGACTCCGGGGCGGTAAACGCGAGGTACGGCCTCGTTGAGAAAGAGCAGACCCTTGACGTCGCAAGGAAGCTAGAGGCGCTTCTGGAGGCGGACGGCCACGCGGTCTGCATGACGCGCACCGGAGACGAGACCCTCTCCAACAACGACCGCTACGCCTACGCCAACTCCACGGGGGCCGAGATCCTGGTCTCCGTACACATGAACGGCTCCTCGGACCCTGCCCCGGATTACACAACCACCCTCTTCGGGAAGTGGCGCAAGGACAAGGAGCTGGCCCTTACGGTCTTCGATGGGCTCTCGACCCTGCCGGCGGCTGACGGCGCGGGGACCATGCACACCAGGGCGCCCTACTCGTTCGCCTCCGGCGTGCTCCTCAAGAGCGACATGCCCGCGACCATCGCGGAGACCGTCTTTATCACGAGCGACGCGGAGGGGCGTCTCCTCTCCGACGGCACCGGCGCGCGCCAGCAGCAGATAGCCGGAGCCCTGAGAACGGGGATAGAGGACTACCTGGACGCCCACTAGAGGGCGCGGCCCAAAAAGACGCCTCTCTCGCCCGGGAGGGGGGATGGAGGATCGATTGTGGACGCTGCGATACGGACCG
>CADCUW010000171.1 GCA_902805985.1 uncultured Rubrobacteraceae bacterium | reverse complement strand
GTGCGCTATGTTTTCGCGAAACTCAGATCCATCCGTGATAGGCTACGCGGAAGCTGGAGCCCGCACTTCGATCTCTCCGAGCTTTCAATGGGAATGAGCAGCGACTACGAGGTGGCTGTAGAAGAAGGAGCCACCGTGGTCAGGATCGGGCGGATGCTAATCGAGGAGGATGGGCCCGTAAGGAGGCAGGATGGGAGTTAGGGACCGTCTGGACCGGATCGCAGCCTGGTTCGGTTTCGGTGTCGACGAGGACGACTACTACGAGGACGAAGAGGAAGAGGACCGTCGCTACGCCAACGATGCCAACGGATCCCGCGCGGGCGGCGAGCCCGGGCCGACGGTGCGCCGCCTCGGCCGCTCGGAGCGCTCCTCGGCCTTTGGCACCTCCCTCGGCGACCTCTTCGGCAGTGAGGGGCCGGGCCGCGGCGCCGACCGCTACGCCGGCCAGAACCAGCAGCCCTCGCACCTGCGCCCCGTCCCGGACCAGCGTCCCACGAGGGTGAGCGTCGTGGAGCCCGCGAGCTTCAACGACGCGCAGAACCTCGCGGACCGCTACAAGCGCCAGCAGCCCGTGATCCTGAACCTCCAGAACGTCGACGGGGACCTCTCGCGTCGGATGGTGGACTTCTGCTCCGGCCTGACCTACGCGATGGACGGGAACATCCAGTCCGTCGCAAACAGGGTCTTCCTGCTGACCCCGCGCGACGTAGAGGTGAGCGCCGAGGAGCGCAAGCGCATCGCCGAGCGGGCGTTCTTCAACCAGCTCTAGGGCAATCCTCTAGGCTCTCTTTAGGGGGGACTTGCAGAAGGTCGGCATCATCGGGGTCGGCAAGATCGGGGGCTCCCTACTGGTACGACTGGCCGAGTCGGGCGACTTCGACCTCTCGGCCAGCGACGTCCACAGGGACCAACTGGCCCTCTACGAGAAGGCCGGGGTCCACACCACAACCTCCAACCTCGAGGTCGCCGAACGAAGCGACCTCGTCTTCGTCGCCGTCAAGCCTTGGGACGTGGGATCGGTGATGGGGGAGATCTCCCCCGCCCTCGGGCCAGGCACCGGCAAGGCGGTCGCCAGCGTGGCCGCCGGCGTCACCATCGCCAACATCTCCGAGCGGCTCCCTTCGGGAACGGCGGTGCTACGGGTCATGCCGAACGTGTGCGCCTCGGTGGGCCTCGGCTCCGCCGTGGTGACGGCCAACGAGCCCGGAAGGGAGATGTTGGGAGACGTGGTTGAGATCTTCCGCCACGTCGGCGACGTGATGGAGCTCCCCGAGCGTCTCTTCGACGCCGCCACGGCCCTGCACGGCTCCGGGCCGGCGTA
>CADCUW010000170.1 GCA_902805985.1 uncultured Rubrobacteraceae bacterium | reverse complement strand
CCCTGGCGACGGCGGCGAAGAGGCGGGTTGCGGTTGTTGGGGCCGGGATGGGCGGGCTGGCGGCGGCGATCCGGCTGTCGGCCATGGGTTTTGAGGTCGAGGTCTTCGAGAAGAACGGCCAGGTCGGCGGCCGGATGGGACGCCTGGAGGCCGAGGGCTTCTCCTTCGACACGGGCCCTTCCCTGCTCCTGATGACGGACACCTACCGGGAGCTTTTCGCCTTCGCCGGGCGGAACCTCGACGATTACGCCAGGCTCATCCCGCTGGACGGGGACTACAGGGTCACGTTCGGGGATGGGGACACGCTCACGATGCGGCGCACCCTGCCGGAGATGATCCGGGAGCTGGAGCGCATCGAACCTGGCGTTACCCCGCGCTTCTACCGGTTCCTGGAGGACGCCTGTCACAAGTACCGCCTCGGCCGCAGCGAGTTCGTCGAGCGCGACTTCGATAAGGCGAAGGACTTTTTCGGCCTGAGAAACCTCCGCCTCCTCCTCAAAACGAAGGCCGTCAACAATTACTACCGCCAGGTCTCGAAGTTCTTCAAAACAGACAAGCTTCGCCAGGCATTCAGCCTCCAGACGATGTACCTCGGCCTCTCCCCCTTCTCCGCGCCCGCCGTCTACGCGCTGCTCCCCTACACGGAGATCGCCGAGGACGGCCTCTGGTTCCCCGCGGGCGGCATGTACGCGCTCGTCGGCGCGATGGAGCGGCTGGCCGTCGAGCTCGGCGTAAAGTTCCGCCTGAACAGCCCCGTGGAGAAGGTCGTCGTGACGAAGGGACGCGCCAGCGGGGTGCGGGTGGGAGGAGAGGAGATCTCGGCGGACGCCGTGCTCGCCAACGCCGACCTGCCCTACGCCTACCGCGAGCTGCTCGGGGGCGAGGCCGACTCGGACTTCAAGCTGCGAAAACGGGAGAACCTCCAGTACACCGCCTCGGCGTTCATGCTCTACCTCGGCGTCGATGGAGACCTGGACGAGATGCTCCACCACAACTTCTACCTCTCCCCCGAGTACAGGGAGAACTTCGAGGCGATCTTCCGCGACGGCAGGCTCCCGGATGACCCCTCCTTCTACGCGGTCGTCCCATCGAAGACCGAGCCCTCGATGGCGCCCGAGGGCAAGCAGGCCCTCTTTGTCCTCGTCCCGGTGCCTCACCTGGGTCCGAACGTGGACTGGGAGCGGGAAGGACCCAAGTTCAAGGAGAAGGTCTACGAGCTTCTGGAGAGACGCTGCGGTCTGGACCGGAGCAAGGTCGTCTACGAGAAGGTCAAGACGCCGTACGACTGGCGGGACGACTACAACCTGGAGGAGGGGGCCGCGTTCGGGATCGGGCACGGCATCCTCCAGGTCGGGTACTTCCGCCCGCCGATGGTCTCCCGGAGCATAGAAGGCATGTACTTCGTGGGCGCGAGCACCCGCCCCGGGACGGGGGTGCCGCTCGTCACCATAGGCGCCAGGCTTGCGGCGGAGCGCATCGGGCGCGAGGTCGGGGCTTCGTGAGGCTAGATCCGGCGAGCGGGATACGCCTGGACGAGGGACTCACGCTCGCCGAGAGCTACGAGCTGTGCCGCCAGGTCCAGAAGGCCCACAGCCGCACGTACTACTTCTCGACCCAGTTCTTCCCGCCGCACGTCAGGCCGCGCGTCCACGCCCTTTACGCCTTCATGCGCTACGCGGACGAGATCGTGGACAACCCCGGCGTCACGAGCCTTGGGGAGCAACTCGGCGGCCTCGAGGCCTTTGAGCGGGAGACGATGGCGGCGGTGGCCGGCGAGCCGGTCGCAAACCCCGTGTTGCGGGCCTACGCGGACACGGTGCGCGCCTGCGGCATCGAGCCGGCCCACATAACGGCCTTCATGCAGAGCATGAAGATGGACACCCGCGTCTTCCGCTACGAGACGTTCCGGGACCTCGAGGTCTACACCTACGGCAGCGCCGCGGTCGTCGGCCTGATGATGTGCCGGGTCGTGGGCGCCGACGACCGGGCGGCCGACCCGCACGCCGAGTCTTTAGGGGTCGCCATGCAACTCTCCAATTTCCTGCGCGACGTGGCCGAGGACTGGCGCCGGGGGCGGGTGTATCTGCCCCTCGAAGACCTGGAGCGCTTCGGTTACGGGGAGGGGGATCTCGCGGCCGGCGTCGTGGACGGGCGGTTCGTCGCGCTCATGCGGTTCGAGATCGAGCGGGCGAGGAAGCTCTACGCGTATTCAGACGAGGGCATCAAGTACATACCGCGGGGCAGGCGGTGGCCCGTGGTGGTCGCCCGCGAGCTCTACGCCGGCATCCTCGGGCGCATAGAGGCCAGGGGCTACGACGTGTTCAGCGGGCGGGCCGAGTCCTCCCGCCCCCGCAAGCTTCTGGTCGCCGCCCGCTGCGCGGCGCGGGACCCGTACGAGATCCTGGCCCGCTCCACCGTCCGCCGCTAGTAGGGTTCTGGGTCTTCCTCCTCGGTGCTCTGGATTGAAAAGGAGCCCGTGTCGTGCTGTAATTCCTTGGTCTGGACCGGCGGGCGGGCCGGTCCGGACGCTCATCGAGAGCGGTGGAGGGATGGGCCCTTTGAAGCCGCGGCGACCGGCGGGGTGAGAGCCTCGTGCCAGGTGCCAACTCCCGCGGAGGATACTCCGAGAGATGAGTCGGAACCGTATCGACTGGCCTCTCTCCTCCGTGCCGACGCGCAGACATAGAGGAGAGAGGTTTTCTTTTGGGCTTGGATCTCAGGGAGAGGACGGGTACGGGGGTCCTGATCGGGGACGGCGCGATGGGCACCCTGCTCGCCGAGCGCGGCGTCGGCTTCGGCCACCCCTACGCCCGCGCCAACGTCACCCACCCCGAGATGGTCGCCGGCATCCACGAGGAGTACATCCGGGCCGGTGCGGGCGTGATCGAGACCAACACCTTCTCCGCCAACCGCTTCAAGCTGGAGGTCCACGAGCTTGAGGACCGGGTGCGCGACGTGAACGAGGCCGGCGCCCGGCTCGCCCGCAAGGCCGCCGACAGCGTCAGGACCAGCGGGGGGAGCAAGGCGCTGGTCCTCGGCGCCATAGGACCCCTCGGACGCCCCCTCTGTCCCGTCGGCCCCGTGACCGAAGAGGAGGCCCGCTCCGTGTTTTTGGAGCAGGCCGAGGCGCTCCTCGAAGGCGGCGCCGACGCGCTGGTGCTCGAAACTTTCACGGATCTCGTCGAGCTTCGCATCGCCCACGAGGCGGTCGGTCGCCTCGGCGTTCCGATCGTCGCGTACAAGACCTTTGTCGAGGACGGCGAGACGCTCTCGGAGGGGCTGCCGGGTAGGGCGGCGCGGGAGATCTCCGCGCTCGGCGTGGACCTCGCGGGTGCTAACTGCACGGTCGGCCCGCAGCGGATGGTCGGCATCATAGAGGGCATGTCCGCCGAGGTGGGCCCCGTCGCAGCCTTCCCGAACCCCGGCCTCCCCCAGCTCGTCGACGGCAAGGTACGCTTCCGCCGCGACGTGGACCACTTCGCCCTCTACGGGCGCAAGCTCGCAGAGGCCGGCGCCCGCCTCGTCGGCGGCTGCTGCGGCACCACCCCTGAGCACGTCAAGGCCCTCGCCGACGCCCTCCGAGACTTCCGCCCGGAGACGGACCCGGGCCGCGGCGTGCGCGTGAGAGCGGTAGAGGAAGAGGGGCGTGAGGGGACCGAGGACGGGCCGTCCACGGAGCTGGCCGCGAAGCTCGGGACGGGCTTCGCGGTCGCCGCCGAGGTGGACCTGCCCCGGGGCAACGACATCACGAAAGTCGTCGAGGCGGCGCGTCGTCTCAGGGAGCGGGGCGTGGACGCCATAGACATCTCCGATGGGGCGCGGGCGCGCCTCAGGATGCACCCTGTGGCGGCGGCCAAGATCGTGCAGGACGAGGCCGGCATCGAGGTCGTCGCGCACATCTCCTGTCGCGACCGGAACATTATCGGGCTGCAGTCGGACTTTCTGGGGGCGGCGGCGCTCGGGGTAAAGAACATCCTCGCGGTCACGGGTGACCCGACCCAGATCGGGGACTACCCCGAGGCCACGGGCGTCTTCGACACGGACTCTGTGGGCCTCGTCCACGTCCTCTCGAAGATGAACCGGGGCGAGGACCTGGCCGGCAACTCCATCGGCGGGCCCGCGGGCTTCCTCATAGGCTCCGCCTTCAACCCCACAGCAGACGACCTCGACGGCGAGATAGAGAAGCTCCGGCGCAAGATTCACGCCGGGGCCCACGCCTTCTGGACCCAGCCGGTCTTCGAGATAGGCGCCTTGGAGATCGCCCTCGAACGCATGGGCGACCTTGACGTCACTCTCCTGCTCGGGCTCATGCCCCTGCGCAGCGCCCGCCAGGCCGAGTTCCTCCACCACGAGGTCCCCGGCGTGAACATCCCGAAGCCCGTCCGCGAGAGGCTCGCCGACCTCTCCCCCGAAGACGCCCCGAAGTACGGCGTCGAGGTGGCCCAGGACATCCTGGCAAAGGCGCAGCCGCTCGTAAACGGCGCCTACATCATGCCGCCGGCGAGCGCGCCGGATCTCGCAGGAGATGTGGTAGAAGCTATCGGCGTCCGCAGCTAGGGGGTGGACGGCTTGATCCTCTTCATCAACGGCCCGTTCGGTGTCGGGAAGACGAGCGCCGCCAGGGTCCTCGTCGAGAAGATCCCGAACGCGATGCTCTGCGACCCGGAGGTGATCGGCTTTCTCCTAAAGCGGACCTTCGGCCGCTATGGGAGGGTGGAAGATTTTCAGGACTACGAGCTCTGGCGCAGACTGGTCGTCGCGGTGGCGCGCGTATTGAGGCAGTTGTCCGCCAGAACGCTGGTGATACCCATGACGGTGTGGCGGCGCGCCTACTTCGATCCCGTCATCGCCGGACTGCGTCGCGTGGATTCGGACCTGTGGTGCTTCCGGCTGACCGCTTCGGAGCCCGAGTTGACGCGTCGCATCGAGTCGGACTCGGATGATCCGGGGGCGTACGGGTGGCGCGCGGCGCACGTGGGGGTCTGCTTGGAGTCCTCGCGAGACCCGGCCTTCGGGACGGAAGTGCCGACGGACGGTCTTGCGCCTGCGGAGGTGGCAGGCAGAATCCTGAACAGCGTAAAGACACCAACCGTCTAGGATAGGAACACATGGTTCTCAGAGACGACACCATCCGCGAAGAGAGGGCGGCCCGGCTGGAGAGGTTCCGGGCAGCCCTGAAGGAGCGCATCCTCGTTCTGGACTGCGCGATGGGGACCATGATCCAGTCTTACGACCTCTCCGAAGAGGAGTACCGCGGCGAGCGCTTCGCCGGCCATTCCGGTGAGCTCAAGGGCAACAACGACCTGCTCTCGATCACCCAGCCCGGCATCATCCGCGATATCCACGAGGCGGTCCTAGACGCCGGCGCGGACATCGTCGAGACGAACACCTTCTCCTCGACCTCTATCGCCCAGAGGGACTACGGGATGGAGGATCTGGCCTACGAGCTGAACTTCGAGGCAGCCCGCGTCGCCCGGGAGGCCGCGGACGCCTATACGGACAACACTCCGGACAAGCCCCGGTTCGTAGCCGGGGCGCTCGGGCCGACGAACAGGACGGCCTCGCTCTCGCCGGACGTCAACAACCCGGGCTTCAGGAACGTCACCTTCGACGAGCTCGTAGAGGCGTACAGGGAGGAGACGCGGGGGCTCGTGGAGGGCGGGGTGGACCTGCTGCTCATAGAGACCATCTTCGACACGCTCAACGCGAAGGCCGCCATCTTCGCGGTGCAGGAGTACTTAGACGAGGCGGGACTCGACGTGCCCGTCATGATCTCCGGCACCATCACCGACGCGAGCGGGCGGACGCTCTCGGGGCAGGTGACGGAGGCGTTCTACAACTCCGTCAGGCACGCGGAGCCGATCAGCATCGGCCTCAACTGCGCCCTCGGCTCGAAAGAGCTCAGGCAGTACATCGAGGAGCTCGCCCGGATCTCCGAGACGCACATAAGCGCCTACCCGAACGCCGGGTTGCCCAACGAGTTCGGGGAGTACGACGAGACGCCCGAGTTCATGGCCGAGGAGATCGGAGACTGGGCGGCGAACGGCTGGCTGAACATCGTCGGCGGCTGCTGCGGCACCACCCCCGAGCACATAAGGGCCATAGCCGAGGCGGTCGCGGACCACCCGCCACGCGAGTTGCCCGAGCTAGAGCCCAGGCTCAGGCTCTCGGGGCTCGAGGCCCTCAACATCGGGCCGGACTCCCTCTTCGTAAACGTCGGGGAGCGGACGAACGTCACGGGGTCGGCGCGGTTCAAGGACTTGATCCTGAACGACGACTACGAGGCGGCGCTGGAGGTGGCGCGCAGCCAGGTCGAGAACGGGGCGCAGGTCATAGACGTGAACATGGACGAGGGGATGCTCGACGGCGAGGAGGCGATGGTCGAGTTCTTGAACCTCGTGGCCGCCGAGCCGGATATCTCCAGGGTGCCGGTAATGATCGACTCCTCCAAGTGGTCCATCATCGAGGCCGGGCTGAAGCGCGTGCAGGGCAAGGCCGTCGTCAACTCCATCAGCATGAAGGAGGGCGAGGAGACGTTCGTCCGGCAGGCGAGGCTCCTCAAACGGTACGGGGCTGCCGTGATCGTGATGGCCTTCGATGAGAAGGGCCAGGCGGACACGAAGGAGCGGAAGGTCGAGATCTGCACCCGCGCCTACAGGCTCCTCACGGAGAAGGTCGGCTTCCCGCCAGAGGACATCATCTTTGACCCCAACGTCTTCGCCATCGCGACGGGCATAGACGAGCACAACAACTACGGCGTGGACTTTATCGAGGCGGTGCGCGAGATCCACGCGACCCTCCCCCACGCCAGGACCTCGGGCGGCATCTCGAACGTCTCGTTCTCGTTCCGGGGCAACAACCCGGTGCGCGAGGCGATCCACGCCGT
>CADCUW010000169.1 GCA_902805985.1 uncultured Rubrobacteraceae bacterium | reverse complement strand
AAAGTACACCGTGTGCTCGTAGGGCAGCCGGTCCCGGATCTCCGCCAGAACCGTCAGCCCCCCGACACCAGAATCGAAAACCCCGATAGGCCGTGGATCGCTCACGGGGCTTTATTATATCCGTTTGCCGCGCCTTCTAATAAACTCGCCCGGGCCATGATCTCCTTCGACCGTCACGGCATACGCTTCAAGTACCGTGTAGCCGGCCTCTGCCTCCACGATGGGTACGTCCTGTTGACGAGGGCGGATCAGGACGACTACTGGATACAACCCGGCGGAAGGGTCGAACTCGCCGAGAACACCCGCACCGCCCTCCACCGCGAGTTGCTGGAGGAGACCGGCCACGAATCCCTCGTCAGAGACCTCCTCTGGATCATCGAAAACGTTGTCGACCTCGACGAAACCGCCTACCATGAACTGGCCTTCATCTACTCCCTCTCCCCCACAGACCCGACCGTACTCGACGAGGCCTGGACCCACCAGACCACCGACCGAAGCGTCCGTATCGAACTCCGATGGTTCGAGTCGGACCGCCTCGAAGCCGTCAACTTCCAACCGGCCTTCCTAAGACCCCTCCTACAAACCCCACCCGAGACACCCCAACACATGATCGCAAGAGAGCCACGCCACAAACGAGCCGCGAAGCTGAGAGCCGCGAGGCGGCGTGCTGACAAGCGGAGGCGTTAGACGGAGCGTGCTCGGGCCCCGGAAGGAAAATCCTTCCGGGGCCCGTTAGTGGAGGCGGCGGGACTCGAACCCGCGTCCGCGAGCGCGCCGTCCGTGAGATTCTACGAGCGTAGCTCCCGGTTAAGTTTCGCCTTTCGCGACGGACCGGGGCGCCGCCGCGGGGCTAGCCCGTTAAGTGTCCCCCAGTAGCTCCGGGCCAGAACCCCTGAGGTAGAGCCCACTCAATGACACCGGGAACCGGGCCGTGGGCCGCCCGGGCCGATGGGCGTCGGCTATTTAAGCAGCGACAGCCATCTCGTCAGTGTTGGCGAGTATCTTTGGTGCCGGCGTTTTACGAGTCTCCAGCAAACTCGGCTCGTCTCACTGGACGCTGACCACTCCCGTCGAAGCCAGAACGCCCCCATGAGCCTGGTATTTTACCATCGCGCAAAGGTAAATCCACCGCCGACCGGCGAAACCTTACCGGCGCAGGCTCTCCTTGACGGCGCGCTGCATCTCGCGTTCTGCGGTCTTGCGGGCGATGTCGCGGCGCTTGTCGTACTCGCGCTTGCGGCTGGCGACCCCGATCTGGAGCTTCAGGACGCCGTTTTTGGAGTAGAGCTTGAGCGGGACGAGCGTGTTGCCCTCGGTCAGGG
>CADCUW010000168.1 GCA_902805985.1 uncultured Rubrobacteraceae bacterium | reverse complement strand
TCTCAAGGGCTGCATTGAGGTTGGTTATGTAGGTGTTGTGGTGCTTCTCGTGGTGCAGGTGCATGGTCTGCTCGTCTATGGTCGGCTCCAGCGCGTCGTAGCCGTAGGGCAGCTGCGGCAGCTCGTATGCCATGTTCGTCGTTCTCCTCTCATAGCCAATCTTCCCGTTGCAGACTCTAATATACCCCGAAGTGGGCGGGTCTTAACTTGTCGGGGCGATCGCGGTGAGAGGGCGAGAAGGGCTGTAGAATGCGGTCGTTGGATACTCCTCTCTCACCGGCCGGGCGCGACGGTTCGGGGGTCTCGGCCCCGGACCAGATGCGGCGCCTGCTCGATCGGGCCGTGGCCGCGAGCTCGAACGGCATCGTGATCACGGACCCCAACAGCCCGGACGACCCCATCGTCTACGTCAACCCGGCCTTCGAGAGGATGACGGGGTACGCGTTGGAGGAGGTCAGGGGACGCAACTGCCGCTTTTTGCAGGGGGACGAGCCGGGACAGCCGGCGCTTGACGGGCTCAGGGCGGCGCTCAGGGAGGAGCGGGAGTACCGGGTGGTCTTGCGCAACCACCGCAAGGACGGGACGCTCTTCTGGAACGAGTTGTACGTGTCGCCCGTCCACGACGAGTCAGGACGGCTCACCAACTTCGTAGGCGTCCAGAACGACATCACCGAGCGGCGGCGGATCGAGGAGGTCCTGCGCGAGAGCGAGGAGCGCTTCCGGGCCACCTTCGAGCACGCCGCCGTGGGCGCAGCCCAGGTCGGCATAGACGGCCGCTGGCTCAGGGTCAACCGGCACCTGTGCGGGATCGTCGGTTACACCCAGGAGGAGATGCTCGACAAGACCTTCCAGGACATCACCCACCCGGACGACCTGGAGGCTGACCTCGAGCTGGTACGGGCCATGCTGCGCGGGGAGCGCGAGATCTACTCCGTGGAGAAGCGCTACGTCAAAAAGGACGGCTCCATCGTCTGGGTGAACCTGACCGTCTCGCTCGTACGCGAGGCCTCGGGCGAGCCCCGGTACTTTATCTCCGTGGTCGAGGACATCAGCGAGCGCAAGAGGATCGAGGAGGAGCGTGACCTGCTGCTGGTCAGGGAGCAGCTCGCCCGCGCGGAGGCGGTGGCGGCGAGGGGCCGGCTGGCCCTGCTGGCCGCCGCCGGCCCCGCCCTCGCCGCCTCCCTCGACTACGAGGAGACGCTCCGGCGGGCGGCGCGTCTCGTGGTGCCGAACCTGGCCGACTGGTGCCTGCTCGACATCGCGGAGGAGGACGGCAGGGTCCACCAGCTCGCCGCCGCCCACGCCGAGCCTGCGAAGGAGGAGCTCCTGCGCCGCCTCGCGGAGCACCGCTCCTTCGGCGAGGACGACCCCGGCAGCACCGCCGAGGTGCTCAGGACGGGACGGTCCGTGCTGCTGCCGGGGCTCCCGGACTGGTCCTTCTACGAGCGGGAGATGGGGGTCGGCGAGCACCTGGAGGTGCTGCGCGAACTCGAACCCCGCTCCCTTATGAGCGTGCCGCTTCTCGCGCGCGGCAAGACCCTGGGCGCCATGACGCTCGTCTCCTCCCGGTCCGACCACCGCTACGACGACGAAGACCTCGCGCTCGCCGAGAACCTCGCCTACCGGTGCGCGCTCGCCGTGGACAACGCCCGCCTCTACCGGGACCGGAGCGAGATCGCACGCACCCTCCAGAGGAGCCTCCTCCCGCCGCACCTGCCACAGATACTGGGCGTCGATCTCGGGGCAGAGTACCTCCCGGCGGGCGAGGCGAACGAGGTCGGCGGGGACTTCTACGACGTCATAAACACCGTTGAGGACGGGTGGGTGTGCGTCATCGGGGACGTGCGGGGCAAGGGGGCCGAGGCCGCCGCGGTCACGGCCCTTGCCCGCTACACCATCAGGGCCGTCACCATGAGCGACGACCTGCCGTCCGGGATCCTCTCCGGCCTGAACGAAGCCATGCTCCGCCAGCTCCCCGAGGACCGCTTCTGCACCGCGGCCTGTGCCCGCCTGGAGCCGCTGGACGATGAGCCCGGCGTGGGCATCGACGTCTCGCGCGCCGGCCACCCGCCGCCGCTCCTGGTGCGCGCCGACGGGGCGGTCGAGGAGATCAGCTGCCCCGGCCGCGCCCTCGGCGTCTTCCCTGACGCGGAGCTCGAAGACACCCACTTGCGCCTCATGCCTGGGGAGGCCATCGTCTTCTACACCGACGGCGTTACCGAGGCCCGCGACCCGGACGGCGGCTTTTTCGGCGAGGAGCGGCTCCACCGGTTCATCGGCGCCCACGCCGGCGAACACGCGGCAAGCCTCGCCCGCGCGTTAAAGAACGCCGTCCTCGAGTTCCAGGAGGGCTACCCCAGGGACGACCTCGCCCTGCTCGTCCTGCGCGCCACATAAGGGCACGATAGTGCCTGCGCCTCCGCTTTTAGCACGCCGCTTCGCGGCCTTTCAGCACGCTCCGGGCTTTTGGCCCTCGCTCCCAGCCTGTCAGCTTCTTGTAGTTCTGGGCTGCCCGTAGGTGCCTTTACGCCGTCCCGGGGGGCACGGTGCCGTTCTGAGAAAACCGTACGTCGAGGGCCTACCGAAGATACCGGGCTACCGCGTGCTAGTCGCCTTTTTGGAGATAGATTCTCGCGGGACTATCCCTTTGACGCAAGGTGTAGACTCAGAGGTTGCGCGGATAGGGGCGCAACACCTCTGCGCTGAAGGCGGGCGCGGGATGCTCCATCATCCGGGGAGTTCTCGACGCTTCCCGACGAAGGAGGATGCCCGTGCCCGCGCTCCCACCTTACCTCATCGAGCCTCTCTGGCAACAGTTCTCCGCCCTGCTCCCAGAGAGGAAGACGAGCCATCCTTTGGGTTGCCATCGCCCCCGCATCCCCGATCGGGTGGTCTTCGAGAAGCTGGTGCAAGTGTTGGTTTTCGGCTGCGCCTACGAGAGGATCGCCGACGCATCATGCTCGGCGACCACCCGATCGGGGATCGTCGCGACGAGTGGATCGAGTCGGGGGTCATAGAGAAGCTCAGGGGGATGGCGCTTGACGCCTACGATCGCCTCGTCGGCCTGGAACTCTCGGAGGTGGCGGTGGACGGCTGCACCACCAAGGCGCCCGGTGGCGGGGAGAAGGCGGGCAAGAGCCCGGTGGACCGCGGGAAGATGGGCCTCAAACGCTCGATGGCGGTGGACGCTTCGGGTGTCCCGCTGGGCGCGGTCTCGGCACCGGCCAACCGCCACGACTCTCCGCTGTTGGTCCCCACGCTGGAGGCGGCGCTCGAGACGCTCGGCGGGCTGACCGAAGAGACGAGTGTCCACCTCGACCGCGGCTACGACTCGGGCACCACCCGCCGCCGGCTCGCGGATCTGGGATTGCGGTGGGAGATCTCGGGGAAGGGCAAGCCGGCGCCGTTCTGGGCCACGAAGAGGTGGGTGGTGGAGAGGACGAGCTCGTGGCACAACGCCCACAAGAAGCTGGTGTGGTGCACGGAGAGGGTGGGGCGGGTGAGATCGACTTCTGGGTAGCGTTCTCCGACGTGGTGATCATCGTGAGGAGGCTGATCCGAGAAGGCTGGAGGCGCTACCGTTGGGAGGGCCGGCCTCGACGCCAACCGTGACCTATCCGCGCAGCCTCTTAGGCCGTGCGCTTCTTTCGGGCAATCACACGACTGCAAACGGCGGCTGCCCTCACCCTGTTCGGAATTGCTATCGGATTGTTGCCGCTAGGCTTGGAAGCCATCGGCTACCAGCTAAGCGTCAGGCAGGGCTACGCTATCTTTGTCGTAGCAGGATTGTTCGTCGCCGCAGCGGTGTTCGTCTTCTTCTGGCCCTGGATTACGGGGGCCTGGGGGTGGATCAGGCGGGACACCGAACTCAAAGAGGCCCGAGAAGCCCACAAACGTCTCGAAGATCGGTTGCGGGAAGTCGGGGAAGAACGCGATGCGCTGCAACGCCAACGCGATCCCCGGCAACTGGACGAACTAAAGGGGCTGTGCGTTCGGTTGGCGTGGGAGCTGCAAGACCTCGACAGGATGTTCAGACACACCGACGCTGCGGTTGACGTTCGTGTGGAGCAAAGCAGCTTGGAACGAAAGCGAGCCTTGAGCGAGGAAGAGAAGGCGACGTTTGGTAAGAGGATAGACGAGTTGAGAAGCCAGCACGACGCCGAAATGGTGAGGATGTATCACGACATTTACAAGGATAGGGTTATGGGCGTCTACGAAGACCTAGCGCCCCGGGGTTGGTTTGGCACCGACGACCGCGACTTCTTCCAGAACCTCGACGATCCGTGGAACATCGTAGAGGTGGGTAACCGCTTGGAGAGGGTCGCAAACGACTTGCCGTAGGGTCTCACCAAGAGGAAGGCTCGGTAGAGGCGGAAATCTTATGCAAGTAATTCCTGTAGGGATTTCGCTTTTTGGGCAGGGGGTTAGAAGACAAACAGGGCAAGCGACGACGGGACTAAAGAGTGGGAAGAGGCGGCACCATTATGGAGCATAGAAGCGAAAACGCTCATGGGACGCTTTGGAAGGTGAATAGAGAGCTGTCACAGATAGTTCCTGCCGCGCTGTCCGTCGCAACGGGTGGCGTGGTGATGGGAGCTACGTTCTTCGGCATGCCCGGAGCCGTCGTGGGCGCGATAGTGGGGGCAGCGTTGGGCACTACCGCTGTTTACCGTCGGAACGAGCAAAGCTAGCGTAAGCTTTTTGGGCTAGTGAATGTCTAGCCCTTTCACGATCCTGAGCTTCGCTATGGGTTTTGTTACCCTAGCGTTCTATCTTGTGATGTGTGGGCGGGCGGCGAAGTGTAACCCCAACTTCGTGAGCGCCGCATCTTTCCTAGCTGGCGGCGTGGGGCTCCCTTCGGCGATCCGGGTGTGGTACCTGGCAGTTTTCGCGCCGATACAAGAACTCGATCCGTTTACCGGCACGGACAGGCTCATTATGGTGCTGGGCGGGCTTGCATTGCTCTGGGGTTTCTACGCGGCCGTAAGGGATTTTCTCAGGTCCTTGCGACCCGAACCCGACGAAGATCAATCTTGAATTAGCTTCTTGTAGGGCAAAGTCTCGGCCAGCAATAGCTTTAACATCGCGTCGCGGAACATGTAGGGGTTCTCGCGGTTGTTGTAGCGGAACTCCAATTCGTCCAGATAAGCGTCCAGGTGCTTCGCGCTCACCTGATGGTAGCTGCCTACTATGGACCGCTTGAGAAGCGACCACACGTTCTCGATGCTGTTGGTGTGAACCTCACCCCGCGCATACTCTCCGCTGCGGTGCTTGACCGCTTCGTGCTTGGTGTCTGCGTCGGCTATGCCCCGATAGGCGGGCCACTCGTCGGTGTAGATGGCCTCGGTGCCATCCTCGGTGTTCTCGCGTATGAAGCCGTGAAGGGTCTCCCGGTCGGTGCCGCGTACCACCTTGAGGCAGATGTTCCCGCCCCGCTGCATCGCGCCCACCACGACGGTCTTGTTGCCCCTGTAGCCTCGGCCCTTGCCCTTCATCTCACCGCCGACAAAGGTCTCGTCCACTTCCACGATGCCCTTCAAGAGCTGTGCGTCCACCTCATTAAGAGCCGCCCTGATGCGATGGCAGAGATACCACGCGGTCTTGTAGGAGACACCGATGCTGCGCTTGACCTGATTGGCGCTTATGCCCTTCTTGCTCTCTACGATAAGATATACGGCAAGAAACCACTTCCAGAGAGGGAGATGGGTGTCGTGGAAGATGGTCCCGGCCATCACGGAAAACTGGTAGCGGCATGAATCGCAGTCAAACTGGTTGCGGTCCTTTATCCGGCTCATCTTCTTGGAGCCGCAGCGCGGGCACTCCACCCCTTCGGGCCACCGCAGCTCTTCCAGGTACTTCCGGCACCAATCCTCAGAGTGGAAGCGGTCTATTAACTCGACTAGGTTTATGTCCTGTTCCTTCAGCATGGGGGGTCTCCTAATGCCCAGGCGCAAGAAGCACGCAAGCGAACTCACGACCGACGAGGCCATGAAGAGACTGTTCCCCAAAAAGGTGCGGGAAGAGGCGAAGGAAACCGCCGAAAAGTCCCGCAAAAAGGAGAAATCCTAGCCTCATAACCGTAGTATAGGTTACGGGCTACCCTGTGTCAAGTATATAATCCCGCTTTGCCCATCCTTTGTGCGTCGAAGGCTAGGCCAGTATCGCGGGACGCCCAGTGTCCGATTCGAGCATATCCCTGACGCGCTCGACGTTGCGGCAGTTCTTCCCCCAGTCGAGGGCCTGCAGCGGTAAGACCGACCGCGAGGAGACGTGCAGCCAGCCGTCCCCGGCCTTCAGGGTGATCCTCTCCCCGGCAGAGGCGAGGCTCGCGGGGGAACGCAGGGTCGCGACGCCCGGTCTTGCGCTCTCGACCCTCCATCGGCGCCGCCTGGAGCGTCCCTGCGCGAGACGCCTCTGTAGCGTCTCGCGCAGCATCTCCGAGCCTCTTTGGGATCCTCCCACGAGGAAGATCTCTTCGTAGCTGCATCCTACAGGGTAACCCGTGAGTCGCGAATGGAGGGCGCAAAGGGTTCCAATCACGACGACCGCGATGACGCCCGCTAGTGCCAAAACCGTCAGCCACGTTGGGAGACGTCCGAGCAGCGTGCCGACCGCGGTGCAGGTGGCCAGGATCACGAGCGACCCCATGGCCACGGCGGAGACGATGGCGGGCCAGGACCGCTTCTGTCGGTTTCCCGAGTTCGCTTTGTTCATGCGGTGTTGCAGCTTCGACCCCCGGCAAGGACTTCGGCCCGGAGCGGGGGCGCTACGGCGGCACAAGCGACCCGGTGGGCGGACAGGAGTCTTCCCCCGGCAAGACCCAATTGTTTCCGCGCCCCTCCCCCTCGTGCCCGGTCATGGCTGAATCGTACAGCGGGTGGTGGTATTCGTCACCCTTCCGTCTGCGTCG
>CADCUW010000167.1 GCA_902805985.1 uncultured Rubrobacteraceae bacterium | reverse complement strand
CCCCCAAAAGGAACCCTCAAGCCCAGCGCCGGGGCGGAGGGTAGCCAATCGGCAAGACGAACGGCACAGGCGGTGAAGCACGCGGTCACGAGGGAGCATGAAGATCAAAGGTCGAAAGCGACGACTCCTGGTCGATACCCATGACCTGGTGCTCGAGGCCGTAGTGCACGGCGCGAAGATCTAAGCCCGGGCAGCATCAGAAACGTGTGCCTTCTGGGAGACGCGCCCACCCCTGGGGCGCCCCAGGGGTGGGCTCCGAAGCCGGACGCTAGGCACCCCCCGGGGCTGCTGCCGGGCCTTTGCCCCGTAACATCGGGGCCTTCCGGGTCTTGGACCGTAACAGAAACGTTACCGAACGGTAATCCAACCTTCAAGGGACGCTGGTAGATTGGTCCTAAGAGGAAGGGCGGCGTATCAACCCCCCTCCAAGGAGCCGCCCCTCCTCGGCCAACGCCCGGGTCGTGCCCCACCTTTTTTGTGCTCCCGTTCCCCCGACGCCCGCTTCGCCTCTCGGCGGCTCTAGCGCAATCCGAACCTCTTGCCCCCCCAGAAGCCGTGGAGGTACCTTTCCTCGCTCACGACCACCCGCCCGAAGTAGCTTGAGGCGTGGACGATGTTCCCGTTGCCGGCCCAGACGGAGACGTGGTCCCTGTAGTGGTCGTTGAGCCCGTCCCGGTTTAGGTCGTGGAAGACCAGGTCGCCGCGGCGAAGGTTCGCCTTCGTTCGGATCTTCCTGCCCGCGTCCATCCGCCACTGACGGACGGGCGAGTCCGGAAGCTTCCGACCGAAGGGCCTGTACACGAGCCTCGTGTGGCAGGAGCAGTCCTCCCGCACGTTGTTGGCGCAGCGGTTGTGGCCGTAGCGGGTGCCGAGGTGCCTCTTGGCGACCCGCACGACGTCCGCGCCGGACGGCCCGCCCGCCTTCGTGGTCGTCGAGCTTTTGGAGAGCGATTCGGAGGCGTAGGGGCTCCGGTCCTCCTCGTCCGCGGCGAAGTCGTAGGGGCTGGCGACGCTGGCCGTGCGGCCGTCCTTGCCCACAAGAGCGTCGCCCACGATCATGACGGCGTCGGCCAGCGCCCTACCGTCGGACTCGAGCAGGATCTCCCTTCGACCCTTTTGCAGCTCGTAGGCGCCGATCCGGACCCACATGCCGCCGTCCTCGCTCTGGTCCAACCCTTCCCATTTCATCCCGTCCGCCGAAGGGACGCCCATGCGCGCCGCTTCGGCGTCCTCGCCGCCCGTTGGCCAGCGGGCCCACACGGAGTAGTAGCGGGTCTGCGGAACCTCCATCTTGAAGGAGGCCGGACCGGCTTTGTTCGTGGCGACGGCGTAGCCCTCGCCGAACGCCTCTTCGCTCGCCTGCCTGTCTCGGTAGCCCTTCGCGTCGAAGTTCCGGGCGTCCGAGTCGTCCACCACCTGGTGGTAGGGGTTATTCGGCGACTCATTGAGGACACGGTCCTCCACGCCCTCCGTCTTCTTCGGGTCTTCGGTCGTGATCGGGTCGTGATCGGATCTCGTCACAGAGGCGTTGGCGAGCGAAACCGACCCGGCGACGCCAGCCGCAAGGAAGACAGCCAACACGACCAACGCCGCCCGAAGCATGCCCGCCTCGCCCCTGGCCGGTAGCATGGCCAACTTCGCGGGCTCCCTAGCCCCCGCGCTCGCCCCGACCCCCGGGATGGGGGAAACTTTCGCCTTGGCCGCGCCCGACGCGCCAAGGAGCGCCCCTGCCGCAACTCGTAAGGGCACGAGAGCGTTCTTGCGTGCCCGAGAAACAGGGCGCAAAATGGCGGATAGGTTCATGCATTCTCTCCAATGTGTGTCTGTAGACCTGGGCCCCCGGGAGCGGCAAAGCCCTCGGGGCTACCGATGCCTCGTTGGCTCATCCTTCGTCGGCGTGAGCGCGCTACGCGAGCGGCAACATTACGACGGCTTCATATGCGGTCTCCCCTCGGCGGCCCGGCCGTCTCCTTCCGGCGGAGACCCGTGGCTTTGCGCCCCCGCCTCGCGGCGGGTTTGCCTTTTACTAGGATGGCGGAGCGTACCTCCGCCGTTGGCCCACTCTGTCACGCAAGACCCGTTGCTTCAACGTGAAGTCCCTTCTACCCAGACTTCAACCTCAGGTAGACCCTCGGCGAAATCCGTGACCCTAACCGCCAAAGCCTTTGGGAGGCACGCTCTCGGAAGGCCGCCCCAAGGGGCTTTTCGGAGGTCCGGTCGAGGTTTCCCGGATGTGCCCTCTCTGTGACCCGCCCCGGCTGCCACAGGTTGCCCGCCTACAGTCACGGCTCCCGACGGCACTCTCCGCCAGCGTGCGTCGCCCTGCCGTTGCCCACTCGCTCACCCGACCTTCCCCGACAACCACGCCGCGCCGACGCGAATGCAACGAGTAAAGGTGGCAAGCGATTGCGACTTGCTACGGTCCGACCTCCCGAGAATTTTGGTTGTCCAGGCACCTAGACCAGCCTTTCTCGGTGAGTTCGAAGTAGTTCGGCCTCTCGGAGATCGGGGAGACGTAGCCTCCGTTTCGTAGGCGCTCTAACGCCTCACTCGAATGCAGAAGTCCCGCCTGATTTGCCGCCTTCGACGGCAGCACGGCCGCCCCTCGTCTGCGCCGGGACAGGGCGCAAAATTCTTCCAACAGCCGCTCCTCTTCTTCTGCTCGCCGCCTCCGCAGCCGTGCGGCCTTCTCTTGCTTGAAGAGGCGGTTGATCGCGCCAACGATTGCAGCCACGAACAATGCCGCGATTACGCTACCAAGCGTGATCTCCAGCACGCTACTCCCTCGGCCGACCACGGCGGGTGCCGCCGTGCCGCTCGACGGAGCGCCGGACCACCTTGATCATCTCGCGAGCTATCGCTGCGTCCGATCGGTCTACCGTAATGGGGTTGCGCGCCGAGTAGCGGTCCGTCGTCCCCTCCTGCTCCTCGAACTCATCGAGGGCCCCGCACGTCCACCACCCATCGTAGACGCGAACGCTTCCGCCGCTCCTCATCGCCCCGGTCGTTTTTTCCGCCCTCCGGAACACCGTTCTGCAGCCTCTTGGACGCCTCGCGGTTCGCTTCCCGCCCCCGGCTTGCTTGCTCGCTGTCGCCTCGGTCGTGCTCGCGCTGGCCTTCCGCGACCTCGCGGTGGCCGAAAAACTCTTCGCGCACCTCGTAGACAGTCCGATCCAACCGTACCTTTTGCTCGGCTCCGAAGAGCCTACGCCACCGTGGCCCCCGCGGGGCCTCCCGAGCAACAATAAAGCTTGTGAGGGGGACCGATGCGCCGGCGCCTACCACCACGCCGATGCTCCCTAGGGCGAACGGGTTGATGGCCCCAAGCGCAACTCCGGCCAGCATGCCGGCCCCGCCACCGGCTAACACGCTCGCGGAGACGACCGCCACGATCTCGCTGGTCACCCTGAGCCCGTTCCCCTCTTCGGCCGGCCCGCCCGCGTTCTCCGATGGGACCGCCGGCGGGTCGTACGCCCCATGGCGGACGCGGTCGAGAATCCCCTCCATGCTCTTGCCTCCTCTTATACACACAGCCCCTATACCACCACGATCGGCGGTGCGCGGCCGTTCGCGGGCTTGTCAAGGGCTTTGATGCGCCCAGATTAGTACGAATACTATTCCCACCACTGCGCCGAGCACTACACCAACGATGGCTACCAGCCGCGTGTCCGAGAGAGCCACCGCTAGCAAGCCACCAAAGGTCGAGCCGAGCAACACCACGGCCAGGGCGGAGACTCTTCTGACGTTGAACGACACGATTCGCTCCTATCCTCAGAATGCGTCACCACAAGCTCCGCGGCCCCTGCGCCCCCACAGCTTCGCTTCGCTCGCTTTGCGCTCCTGCGTGGTGTCGGGCCTGGGTTCCGCGATGCCTCCGGCTCATTCTCGATCGTCTCGGCGTCTTCTGGTACCCTTTGCGGGACCTAGCCCGGATGGTGCGGACCTGCTCCGTGTTGGCCGTGGAGAGCTGGCCGAGGATGGTATCCGCCCGTCTCCTAGCCCCGCATTCCTCTCCCACGCATAACTCCACAGGGCGCAACAAGAATGGGACCGCCTAGCGCCCCGGCCGGAGGAGGGCGACGAGGGCCTGGTAGGCGTCGCCCATCCTGGGCAGCGCTTCGGGTATCAGCACCGCCACCGTGACCGCCGCCACCATCGCCCCCGCCAGAACCAACGGGGAAAACAAGGCGACCAGGGGGGCGAGCTGCCACCAAGGGCGGGTTCCTTCCACGGCGAGCCATACGGACAGCGCCGCGGCAAGCAGGCAAGGGAGCAACACCCACCACGGGGCGAACTGGGGCACGGTCAACAGCCCTCGAGCCCACCCCCCGAGGACCGCCAGCCCTCCCTGCGCGCCCTCCACGGGCGCCTCGATGTTCTCCCACGATCGTTGCGACACGTTCGCCCCCTATCCTCCGAATAACCTTCGCCAGAACCTGGAAGCCGAGCGCTCGACTTATAGCTCGTCTTTCAAACCGTCGCGCTTCTCCCTAAGCCGCTCAGCCTCCTCCACCGTACTTTGGGCCCGGGCGGTGAGCGCCAGAGGATCCTGAGCTGCGCGGCCCCCGCCGCCCTCTCCTCCAGCCTCGCCGCTATGGCCCGTAGCACGTCCGCCAGGTTGCCGGTGGGCCCGCGGACCGTCCGCGCGTCCGGTCGCGGTGCCCTTCGCGCATGCAGGCTATCCGCGGAGACCAGCCACCTCCGGTTTGCCCCCTCACCCTGCGATTTAGCCCCAAGCCTACCGCGCCCGACGTAGTGCCGGATCTTCCGCGGACCAACGCGGATCGCCCTCGCGACTACCTCCGTCGTCACCCGTCCAGAATTCGCGGGCGCGTCCGCGATCCCCGTTCCAAGACGCCCGTGCGGTGTACCCTGATCCACGGCCGGTAGCGTAGCACCGGGCCCCGGGGCTTTGCAGCAGGCGCTAGAGGGAGTGGAGCGGCGCCGGGGCCTCCCCTATATGCTGACCTCGACCGCCGGTTCATCCTTGCTTGGGGGAACCCTCGCGGATCGGTGAGTAGGGGAGCCCCTGGGGGTAGCGTCCGACCCCGCACTTTCGTGGGCCTCGAGTTGCGAGGCGCTCGACGGCGCGCGATCGCTCCCACGCCGCCAGCCTCGCGGCCTCGCGGGTCCGTCCGTAGCGGGGAGCCGGTGCCTGGCCTCAAGTATCCCCTTCGGCTCGCGGATGCGTGGAACGGTGAAGCTGGGGGCGACGGCCACGGTGATGGCGATGGCGGCGACCTTTATCGGCGACGCCTCCCCCAACACGGTAGGCGGCACCGCCGAGGGCGACGCCATAGAAGGCCGGGGCGGCGGCGACCCCGGCTTCGGCATCGGGCCGCTGGTCCCCGGCCTCTACGGCGGCCTCGGCGACGACCGGGTCGAGGGCAACGGCGGCGGCGACCTGATCGTGGGCGGGGCGGGCGAGCCAGTGGTGCGACCGGCTACCCACAGGGCGCGGGCGCCCCCTAGAGGAGGGCGTTCCCGGCGCGCGGAGGAGGGGATTGCGGATGGCCGGGGCACGCAAGGGATACGAGACGATGTACTGGGGCAAGATGCCGATCAACTTCCGGCCCCGGGCCTTCCGCGGGGAGGAGATCGAGAGGGCGGTCGCCTAAGCGACCCGGGCTTTCCCAGACGTCCTCGACCTCGTGCCCGACTTCAGCGTCCCAACGGTGGGCACGGACCTCGAGCGCGACCAGACAGCCGTGCTCGTGCTGGGCGACGAAAAGTAGGCCACGGAGTTCCGCCACGTCGCGGGGAAAGGGAGCCTGGAGGGGCTGCTGCGGGAGGTGGCCCCGCGCGTCCGCTCGCGGGGGCGGAACCCCAGCGTGCCTCGCTGAGGCAGGGAGCTCTCTCATTGGACGATCGGTCTCGCACGGGCTCTAAGGTTTAGGAAAGGCCGACGTCCGAACCTCGTCTCCGACCGGTTTCTCCGACACCCGAGTACGAAAACGGCCGGGTCCCTTTGGGACCCGGCCAGTTAGGGCGACCCTTCTCCGATGCAGCCCGTCAGACCACCAGTGGCACACCGAGGCGGTCGTAGGCGGCGGCCTCGGGCTCGGTCATGCCGTAGCGTTGGGCGGCCTCCGAGAGTTCGCCCGAGACGCGCGGGCGCAGGTCCTTAGGCGCGTCGGCGTGGGCCATCTGGCGCTGCCTGGCCGCGCTCGGCTCCTTGAAGGGGCCCCACACCGCGTAGGTGATCCCCGGGCTCTGTATGTTGACGAAGAAGGTCTGGCCGTCCGGCGAGAACGTGGGGCCCGCGAACTCAGAGCGCTCGCCGGGGTCGCCGGCCGGCACGCCCGGGGAGCTCTGGAACGGGACGCGGTTGTTGGCGAACACGTAGGAGCGCCCCTCGGGGGTAAAGCCGATGATGCGGTTGCCGAAGTCGCCGTCCTCGGCCACCCACAGGTCGCCCCAGGGCGTGATCGTTATGTTGTCAGGGCTCTCTAGCCGGTTTTTGTCGGTGCCCTCGTAGAAGAGCTCTATGGTGTTGGTCGCCGGCAGGTAGCGAAATATCTGGCCCAGGCGGCTCTCGCCACCCGCGGTGTCGTCGAACCAGAACGCCCCGCCCTTGAAGAAGGCGCCCTCCAGGCGGTTGAAGCGCGTCGCGTCGGCCGCCAAGGCGTCGTCGCGCGGGGTCTCGGGGTCCACCGTGATCCAGCGGACGGTGAAGGCCTGGTTCTGGTCGACGAAGTCGGCGTCGTCTGGCGCCTCGTCGAGCTTGGCCACCTGCAGCGTGCCCCCCTGCTGCAGGGCGCCGGGGCGCTGCCTGCGGTTGTTGGGGAGGAAGCGGTAGAAGTAGCTGCGGCGGGTGTCGAGGTTCGGGTCCTCGTCGTCTATGAGGCCCTCGAAGTCGTCCTCGGTGAGGTAGGCGGTCCCGGTCCTCGGGTCTATGTCGACCGCCTCGTGGTAGAAGCGGCCCATCTCCCTTATCGGGGTCCTCGACAGTTCGTTCTCCGG
>CADCUW010000166.1 GCA_902805985.1 uncultured Rubrobacteraceae bacterium | reverse complement strand
GGCGGCATCATCGAGAACAACGCCGCCCAGCTCATCAAGGACAAGGTCGGCGCCGGGATGCCAAACGACGAGGTCCTCTTCGTCGGCCCCGACGGCATCTTCGTGGACGAGATCCTCAGCCAGGCCGGGGACGCGGCCGAGGGCATCTACGTGACCTTCGGCGGCCTGCCGGAGAGCGAGCTCTCCGCCGAGGGCCAGGAGTTCGTCGAGACCTACGAGGGCCAGTACGACGACCAGATACAGCCCTACACCGCCTACGCCTACGAGGCCGCCAACGTGATGCTCGACGCCATCGAGCGGGCCGCGGAGGAGGCCGGCGGGGTGCCCGAGCGCCAGGCGGTCATCGACGAGGTCTTCGCCACCGAGGACTACGAGGGTGTGCTCGGCACCTGGAGCTTCGACGAGGAGGGCGACACGAGCCTCACCGAGCTCTCCGTCCAGACCGTCGAGGACGGCGAGTTCACGCTCGACCGGATCGTCGACGTAGCGGACCTCTAGGAGCGGCCACGGATAATCTGCTTGGGGGCCGGCCTTTCGGGCCGGTCCCCGCTGCCGGGAGAGGGGTCCTATGACGACGGGTGGAGCGGCGAAGAGCAGGTCGGAGGCCCTGCTGGAGAGCATCAGGGGCTCCGGCTGGGACACCCGGATAGCCGTGGTCATCGCGGCCGTCGTGTTGGTGCTGCTGCTCGTGCAGGCGGTCCAGGAGCCCGCGCAGTTCGCCTCCCAGCTCGTCATCGGCATCACCAACGGGGCGATCATCGCGCTTATCGCGCTCGGATACACCCTCGTCTACGGCATCATCGAGCTCATAAACTTCGCCCACGGCGACAACTTCATGATCGGCTCCTTCGTCGGCATCACCGTGCTCTCAGGGACCTTCGCGGGTCTGCAGTTCTTCGCCCCGATCACCGGTGAGGGCGGGGTCCTTATAAACATCTTCGGCGTCCTTTTCGCGCTCGTGGTGGCGATGGCGGCGTGCGGCCTCATCGGTGTCGGCATCGAGCGGGTGGCCTACAAGCCCTTGAGGAACTCGCCCAGGCTCGCCGTCCTGATCACGGCCATAGGCATGTCCTTTATCTTGCAGAACATAGGGCTCATCTGGAAGGGCCCGGCCCAGGTGCCCTTCCCCGAGCTCATCTCAAGCGCCAACATCCTGCCCAGCGAGGCCGTGATCTTCCGCTGGAAGGACCTGTTCGTGATCGCGGTGACGGTCCCCCTGCTCGTGGCCCTCTCCTACTTTATCTCCAGCACCCGCCAGGGTAAGGCGATGCGGGCCGTGGCCCAGGACAAGGAGGCCGCCTCCATGATGGGCATCAACGTGAACCGCACGATCTCCATCACCTTCCTGCTCGGCGGCAT